>JAZLGD010000177.1:0-5216 GCA_045616105.1 Oscillospiraceae bacterium
GTTTGTTGCTGTCGCCTCTCGGCCTTTCGGCGTTATACCGATAGCAATTGTACAAAAAATTGCCGTACTGATAATTGAAACGATCCATGAATGCAGGTTCTCAGCCAACGACACTCACCGCCTTTATGCAGGACATTATTGATATGAAAATGAATATTCCGCAGCAGCCCAGACTTGCAAGAATCAGTCCGAATGCGCCTCCTATTCCATTTACAAGGTTTGTAAGGCGCTGATTTGAAAAAGCAGAAACAGCAAGTGCCGCAGCCTTATAAAGCAGAAAGTTTATCCCAAGAATTGCAAAAGGTGCAACGCAGATACCGAGAACAGCCACGAGACCAAACACTCCTACAGTATTTTTAATTACTTCCGCTCCGGCAACTACGCTTGACGCAGCATCTGATATAATTCCGCCGACAACGGGTAACGCGGCGGATATAGCAGCTTTTGCAACCTTGGTTGTTACTACATCCGCGCTTGATGAAATCGCCGAGCTTATGCTCAGATAAACAGTAAACGCAAGTGTAAAAACCGTCATAAGCCCTGTACAGCCCCATTTCAAAAACTTAGCTATTCCGCCGAGGCTTTTATTATCAAATGCCGCCTGAGCGATTATAACGGCTATGTAAGCATAAATAAGGGGAACTATCACGTTCTGTACTGCCGTCACGAAAGCATCCATAAACAGCGCTGAGACCGCGTACTTAGCCGCCGCTGCATTGACAGCTCCGCATGCTGCGCAGGCTGTGCACATTGCCGGCAGGATTGCTTTTGAGAATATGTCCAAATCGTTTAAAGCATTCACCGCTGTTTCAATATATGATCCCATATCACCGATGCAAATTACAGCTATAGCTGCACAGCCGCATAGCTGAATATAATCAGGGGCGTTCTCGGAGACAGAAAACACCGTAAGCAAACCGCATATGAGCGCAACTGCTATTATTGAAACAGCTCGCGTTTCAGCGTTTTTAAATACTGATAAGCTTTTGAATTTTAACTCTGACCACAAGTTCTTCAGAGATTTGTCAGAATCGTTGCTGACAATTGCTTGTACACCTTCAGGCATTGCTTCCCTGAGCTCGTCCTCATTTATTAAGCTGTCGGCGCTTACCGGTATGACAAGCAGCAAGGAAAAAACCAGTAAGAATAATGCTTTTCTCATGCCATATTCACCAGAAGATCAAGAATAGTTTCAAGAAGCGGCAAAGAGATATATACCGCTGCAACAGCCCCGATATATTCAACCGCCGATGCAATGCCTGCCTGGCCCGCGTCCTTGCACAGTTCGCAAACAAGCTTTGACACAATGGCTATCCCTATGCATTTAACAACCGGCAGAAATACTGCAGATGAGACATTTGACAAATCAATAAGTTTCCTTAAAAAATCGACTATATCGCCCAGAAATTTCATTGCAGACAGGCAAATTATTACAGCCGATGCCGTGCCGAGCAAAAACGCCTGCTCCGAGTTCTTGCTCTTAATAAGCAATGTGCAAAGTGCGGCTACCAAAGCCACAGCGGCAAGCTTGATTACAATTTCCATTATAGCTGAAAAAGATTCTTTATAAGCTCAAAAAGCTCGCTGATTTTCTGCACCACAACTATAAGTACGACAACCAGGGCGGCGATTGTTGTCATTAAAGCCTGCTCATCTCTGCCAGATCGGGTTAGCAGAATATTCAAAACTGCAACAAGAATTCCTACAGCCGCAATCTTAAAAATTAAATCAACTTCCATTTTATCTCCGTTCATATAAGCATAAGCGTCAGTATAAGTCCTGCGCCGCCGCTGAGTCCTATGTACATTTTTTCATTATTCTTAAGTCCGCTTTCAAGAGCTTCGCACTCACTATGTAAGACGGACATACAGCGTTCAATAGCATTTCTTTGCAAATCCGAGTCGTATCTGCCCAAACTATTTCCAAGCTTAATCAGTTCTGATTTGGATTTTTCAGGAAGAAGCATAAGTGTGTTATCGATACTTTCGCTCCAGATATCAAAGAATCTTCTGTCTCCCAAATCTTTAAACCCATTTTGCATTGACGACAAAAACGGCCTTAACAACACAAGCGAATTCATGCTGCGCGCGGATATCACTTTGCCAAGCGGTGTTCTGTTAGTACATATCTCATTTTTAAATATCTCCAGCATTGAGCAAAGTTCACAAAGCATTTTTGTTTTAATTCTTTCCTCTTTCGCTTTGAATACGCCCAATGACAACGCTGAAATTACAACAATTAGTGCCCCGAGATATGTCATTAGTATAATTCCTCTGCGCGATATGTACGCTTAGTCTTATTGTTTTCAATGACTATGGCATACTTGAATATCTGTTTTTTCATCAGATCCCTGTAGACAGGCCGTTTTGAAAGGTCGGTAACATCCTTTGCGTGGGCGGTTGCGAGTATTTTTACTCCGCATCCCGCAACTTCTTCAATGGCTTTTACATCCTCTGGCGAAGAAATTTCATCCATGGCAATAAGCTGCGGATTCATTGCTCTCAGCATCATAATCGCCGCCTCTCTTTTTGGTAGATTCTGCATAATGTCTGTATGTCTTCCAACATCAAACTGAGCTGTACCGTTTGAAACACCTGCCACCTCACCTCTTTCGTCAATCAGCGATACTCTGCTGCCCGAATTCGAAATAATCCGCACATATTCCCTTATACAGGTCGTCTTTCCTGCCCCCGGGGGGGAGATTATGATAATGTCACTTAGCCCGTCCGATATCAGTTCATTTAGAATATCCGTGCCGCAGTTTCTGACCTCGTGAGGAATTCTTATTGCAATTGAGCTGAAGTCCCTGAGCCCCAACATGCCGTCTGATTTTATAACAGCAGTTCCGCACAGACCGAGACGTATTCCTCCGTCAACATATAAAAAGCCACTTGCAATATTGCTCTCAACTGAATGAACAGAGGCACCGCATGCTTTTTCAATTACCGCCTCTATATCATCATTGCATATCCTTCGCCCCTCCATAATGTCGTGCTCCATTCCGGCATAAGCCAGACTTACAAGATGGCCTGTCCGCAATCGTATCTCCTCACACTTATTTGTGACATTTTCGGGCAGTTCGAGTATTTCTCTGTAAATTTCCGCAGGCAGTAGAGCCGCCGCGTCTCTGAATTTTCGCATGGTACACTAACACTTCCTTTAAGAAAGATATATTAAACAGGAGTGCGGTTTATTCATAAAAATTACCGGCTCAAAATGAGCCGGTAATTCTACGCTTTGGGAATCAGCAGCATTCTGCCTTTTATGTCTTCTCCGTCCTGAATTGAATTTATCTCGGCAACCCGGTTCTGATCTGCACCGTATTTTTTAGCAATATCCCATACATCTCCGCTTTCAGCTCGCGCAATTATGACGGACGGAGATATGTTTTTATTGACCTCAACATTAACGCTTATTGCGCTGACTGCAGCTAAGCTTTCGCTTTTATCACAGGCCCCCTTAAGCTTAACGGTAGCTTCAAATTGTGCTGCACCGCCTATGACGGCACAACCGACATTATCTACGTATGCTTTCAGGTTTTCGCAGATAATATCCTCAAATTCAGCGTTCCCGCGCACTCTGAAAGAAAATACGCCGCTATCTGCACCGCTGCTTATTGCATTTATTATTATCGGAACATTCACAGCTGTTCCCGATACAGTCATTTTACCTGCGCAAGCATTGCTGATGCAGATGCTTTTATATCCCTCCGGCAAATCGTATGATAACTGGATATTCTGCATTTTGATAAGAGTTTCTCTTTCGGATATAACACTCTTTTCATCAGTTGATAGTTCATACTCACATCCACAGGAATAGGCATCGGAAATGTATGTCAGATCCCTGCTTTCATAGCAAATAAGCTGTAATACAATGCGCAGCTCCATATTGAGCATATTGCCGTTAATCTCGTAATATTCGCCCGCCGGCATCATATAGCAATCGCAATCGGCAATTTCCGCCCCATCATCATGATCAAAAAGCTGAGAAAAGGCTGTATCATATTCAAGAGACGCTACTTCACCGCTTTGTTTGCGGTATATAATTCGGCTGTGTGTATGCCCCTTAACTATAAGCCTGTTTCCTACAAGCTCGGAACTGTCAAATATGCAGTCAGTAACAGTTGACAATATTGCAGAAGAATCCGGAATTTCATGCTCGTCTTCAATGGAAGCCAGTTTTTCGGAAACAAGAGAAATATTCTTTATTATCCTGTTCTCGGATTTATAAAATATTCTCTCACAATCATCCGGCTGAACTGCCGGAAAACTCAATTCTGTTCTTGAATACGCTTTGACTTCCACCAGAACATCGGCATTTACTCCAAACTTGCGCGGATTGAGCTCGCGCCAGTCGGCTGCAACAACATTCATTGAAGCGACTGCAATTGAGGAACTATCCACATCATCGGCAGAAAATTCAGCATTAAACGGAATCGATGAAAGCACGGTTTCCGGTATATCACTGTTTTCGGGAACAAATAATGTGTTGGCCTCAATCTCGCCGTTTATTGTTATTTTACCGAAATTCACATCCTTGCTTATTATCTTGCACTTAAACTCAGTTGTAAGAAGCCTTGATATATCGTCAAATGTATCGGGAATCACGGTGTCTGCGCTAAGCTTGCACATTTTTTCGCCCGAATAAATCTTCTGATATGAGTTAAAAGACTTTGACTCCATTAAAACATCCATTACAATTCTCCTTGCTGTGTTTTTGTTACAACATATGAAAAATTGCAAACAAATATTACGGATTATTTATTGCAGCGCTTGAGCCATATTCCGAGGCATATAAATGTGATCCCCAAAGCAAACCACCAGAACTGACTCGGCAGTATTAGTGCCAGAATTATAAGTATTCCGGCGAAAATCGCCATTTTTCCTATAAAAAAGAATTTTCCACCCCTATGCAAAAAAACACCGCCTTTGCAAAGTAACTGCTATATACTATGCGAAAAGCGGTGTTATAGTTATTTAGTTTCCCATGACTTGTTCTGGGCGCTGAGCTCATACAGTCTCTTATATGATTCATAGCGACTCGGCATAATTTTGCCTGCGTTCAGAGCTTCTGTTACGGAGCATCCGGGTTCCTTCAAATGTGCGCAGTCATTAAATCGGCATGTGCCGATATACTCGCCAAACTCTCTGAAATCGTATTGTAGTTCTTCTTTGCTGATGGTCTGCATCATTTCAATTTCAAATGATGCAAAGCCC
>JAZLGD010000178.1:0-2490 GCA_045616105.1 Oscillospiraceae bacterium
GTCTACAATTACGTATATCTGGTTGCCAACGAGAATAAACCCGTACTTCGCAGAATATGGCTTTTTGGTACGCTGATAGTGCTTGCTATATCGGCTACGGGTGTTTTCCTTGCACCGCCTGATAAGATTGTCAACGATCAGGGCAGAAATGTATTTGTCTACTCGAGTGACTTTAAGATTGCCATTCCTCTGGTATTTTTCATGGCAATAATAGTATCAATTGTCATGATGTTCAGGAAAATTCTCCGCGAAAGGGGCAACAAAGCTCCCGGCGTTAACGAGCTTATTATCGGCTGTATTATTCTTGGCATGGGCAACATTATACAAATTCTTCCCGGAAATGTTTTCCCCTGGGACACTCTGTGCGGTCTGTTGTTCGTGCTTATGCTTACAACATCTCTGCATAAAAGGCGTATGTTCGATACATCGATGCTTATATCAAGTACCATCCTTGTTATAGAAGCATCGGTTATGTGCGTTGTTGCGGCTGCATTGTTCTTCCCGAGAGTAATCGAATTCTGCGAGATGAACGGTCATGGCCATGTAAACCCGTATACTACGGCGTTTATGATTCTTGCCGGTATAATATTTGTCGCAATATACGGATTCAGAAAAATGCTGCATGCTGTTTTCAACGATCAGGAAAAGCAAAGCGACAGAATTAAGAAATACAGCTACCTTGTTTCACGGACTCTTAATGTTGACGATATCCTAAGGGAAACCGTCAGAGTAATCAAGTCTGAAATCAATGTAAGTCAAATGTATATCTGCCTGCTTGATAACGGGAAATTTGTGCCTATGCGTAGTGCAATGCCGCTGAAACCGGCGAATTTCACGATAGGAGAAGATAACCCCTGCGTGAAATACTTGCAGCGCAACGGAAACCATCTTGTTTTAGAAGAATTTGAAGCTAATCCCCTGTATAAGTCTATCTGGAAAAACGAGAGAGAAATCTTTTCGGATAATGAAATCGTCAGCATTTGCGCCCTTAAGGATAATGATCAAATTTCGGGTCTGCTTTTGTTGACGGAAAAAGAAAAGGGTGTTGCATATACCTATGCCGACTTTGCGTTTCTGAATACTGTTTGTTCTGTTGCATCAATGGCACTAAAGAACGCAAGCCTTTACGAACATGTTGCAGAGCGTGAGCATCTGTTCAGCGGTATGACTGCATTTATTCCCAATGTTATTCTCATTAAGAAAAAAGGCGACCCCAGCTTCTGCTTTATCAGTGCCAATACCGAGAAGGTTCTGGGTTTACCATATGAGTTTTTCAAAAAGCATTCGCCCCATGATGCACTGGCAGCGTGTATCGGCGAGGCGAAGGCTAAAGAAGTCATACTTGATTTCACAAAATCGCCCGAGGCCGGTTATGGCGTCGATATGCCTTTTGTCAGACCCGATGATAATACAGAGCATACAATCAGATGTGCGTTTTCGGCTATAGTTTCAAACGGAATTATCTCGCATTATGTATATGTATTAAGCGATATATCCGAAGATATAGCAGCAAAGGAGCTTTTAAGAAGCTCAGTTGAGATAGCGCAGAATTCAAGTAAGGCGAAGGGCGAGTTCCTGTCCCATATGTCGCATGAGATAAGAACGCCTATGAACTCCATTGCCGGGCTTACTTATCTTGCACGTGAACAGCTCGATAAAGATGATGACAGTGAGCTTGCCGGTTATCTTGAACAGATTGACCAATCGGCCCATTATTTGCTCAATTTGCTCAATAACATAATGGATATGAGCAAAATTGAAAATCAGCTTTACGAGATGCGCAAAGAGCCTTTTGCTGTTAATAGCGTAATTGATGATGTATGCGCAGTGTATAGCTCCCAAATGCAGGCAAAGGGTATTAACTTCAAGTGCACTACTGATAACTTCAAAAACAATAATCTCATTGGCGATGAGATCGCACTGCAGAAGATCCTTAACAACCTGCTTTCCAATGCGTATAAATTTACTCCATCAGGCGGTAAGGTTGGTTTGTTTGCAACTCAGCGCTATATTGGAAACAAGACTATTGTAATGCACTTTGAGGTCTCTGATACCGGAGTTGGTATAAGCAAGGAGTTTGTAAAGAAAATCTTTGAGCCCTACACTCAGGAACTTTCTACAAATGGCAACAGCTCCGGCAGCGGACTTGGAATGGCAATATGCAAGAATATGGTTGATATGCAGGGCGGTACTATTACCGCGGTCAGCAATATCGGCGCAGGAACTAAATTTGTTGTCGATATTCCTTACAGCGTTAATCAGGAAGGCACTAAGCACGACGAAAAAACGGAGCTTGACTATTCAATCCTGAGAGGAAAGAGGATAATGGTCGTTGATGACGTTGCGATAAACACAATGATAACCCGTAAGCTCCTCGAAAAACACGGGATTATTGTTGACAGCGCAGAGAACGGAGAGAAGGCACTTGAACTGTTCGAACGCAGCGGAGACTATTACTATGACTGTATCCTGATGGATGTTCAGATGCCG
>JAZLGD010000179.1:0-17266 GCA_045616105.1 Oscillospiraceae bacterium
CACCATCTTGACCAGTACTACCGGGTCTGTTCCGGGGCGTCCGTTGTCATGGCAATAGTACGGATTAAGGCGTTCATACAACCACTCATAATCCATTACTTTCTCTATTTTGCGTAGCAGATGTTCTTTCGGCACCAAAGAATCCAAGTCTGTTATGACCGGTTCTCGCCGGCAATCTCGTTTCCATTGTTCCATAACAAAAATCCCCCGTTTCTGGTTTCTATTATACCACAAACAGAGGGCTCTTTGTACTTTTTTGACAGACTGAAACGCCCCTCCAAGCGGAGGGGCGTTTGCTTTTGGTGTTTAGTTTCTGAGGCTGTGCAGGGGAGCAGGGATGCGTCCGCCGCGGGCTATGAATTCCGACTGACCGAATACGTTGACGGGCATGACGGGGGCAGTTCCCAGAAGTCCGCCGAAGTCAACTATATCGCCCACATTCTTGCCGGGAGCGGGAATAATTCTTACGGCGGTTGTCTTGTTGTTTATCATGCCGATTGCGGCCTCGTCTGCAATGATACCGCTTATGGTATCCGCGCTTGTATCGCCGGGAACGGCAATCATGTCAAGACCGACCGAGCAGACACAGGTCATGGCTTCAAGCTTCTCAATGGTAAGCGCACCGCGCTGTGCCGCGGCAATCATGCCCGCATCCTCGGAAACGGGGATGAAAGCTCCGGAAAGACCGCCGACATGACCCGATGCCATGACGCCCCCCTTTTTGACTGCATCGTTGAGAAGTGCAAGTGCAGCGGTCGTGCCTGCCGCACCAACGGATTCCAGACCCATGAGCTCCAGAATGTCTGCGACGCTGTCACCGATTGCGGGAGTAGGGGCAAGGGAGAGGTCAACAACGCCGAAGGGGACATTGAGCCTGCTCGATGCTTCCTGCGCAACAAGCTGACCCATACGGGTTATTCTGAATGCGGTTTTCTTTATAATTTCAGCTACCTCGTCAAAGCTCTTGCCTTTTGCGCTATGCAGAGCATGGCTCACAACACCGGGACCGGAAACGCCGACGTTTATGACGCATTCGCCCTCGCCAACACCATGGAATGCACCTGCCATAAAGGGATTATCCTCAACTGCGTTGCAGAACACAACAAGCTTTGCACAGCCGAAGCCGGCGCGCTCCTTGGTTTTCTCTGCTGTTTCCTTTACGATGAGTCCCATTTTTCTGACCGCATCCATGTTTATACCGGCTCTTGTTGTGCCGACATTTACGCTGGAGCAGACAAAATCCGTGGTGGCAAGAGCCTCGGGGATGGAGTTGATCAGCTTGGTATCACCCGTGGTGAAGCCTTTGTGGACGAGAGCGGAAAATCCGCCGAGGAAGTTTACGCCAACTTCTTTTGCTGCCTTATCCAAAGCAAGGGCATAGGGGGCAAAGTCGTTTGTTTTGCAGCTTTCACCCACAATGGAAATTGGGGTTGCGGAAATTCGCTTGTTGACAATGGGAATACCGAATTCAGCCTCAATATCCTCGCCGGTCTTTACGAGGTTTTCCGCGTATCTGCATATCTTATCATAGACCTTTTCGCAGCTGACACTTATATCCTCATGAGCGCAGTCGCGCAGGGATATGCCCATGGTAATGGTGCGGACATCCAAATGCTGCTGATCTATCATTTCTATGGTCTGAAGTATTTCACCCTGATTTATCATTGATATATCTCCCAATCAAATTCTGTGCATTGCGTTGAAAATGTCCTCGCGCTGGATGCGGATTGAAAGACCCTTTTCGCTTCCGTGTTCACGCAGAATATCGGAAAGCTCGGCAAAGGGAACATTGCATCCGGATGCGTCAACCAGCATTATCATGGTGAAAACATCCTGCAGAACGGTCTGACTTATGTCCAGAACATTTACTCCGTGCTTTGCAAGAACGGCGCATACGTCGGCGATAATGCCTACGCTGTCATTTCCGATAACAGTAACAATGGCTTTTATAGTCTTCATAGAATAGACCTCTCTTTTTGAAGTTAATTTATTAAAGCATATCACGAATGAGAGGAAATGTAAATCCAATAGTTTAATGTTTTCAGGCACCAAAATACCCCCTGCCAAAAGGCAGGGGGTATTTTGGTGCCGGTAGCCGGACTCGAACCGGCACGACGAAAACCGTCAGAGGATTTTAAGTCCGCCGTGTCTACCATTCCACCACACCGGCAAATGCGTTAGCATTTTACCACCAACAATATATGAATGTCAATAATGTATGAAGTTTACTTGCACAATGTAACATTATTTGATATTATATTCTAATAAGAAAAATATAGTGAAGTAGTGTTTGTAAATGAAATATAGTGATTGGAGAATACCCAGCGGGGCACCGTTTGTTCCGCAGGGCCTGATTGACGCGGGCTTTACACCCTTGCTCGCGGCAGTCCTTGCCCTGCGCGGATTTTCTGCGCCCGAAGATGCCAACGCATTTCTTCGCGGCGGCGATGAGCTTTTGCTTGATCCCATGCTCATGCGCGGAATGGACAAGGCGGTGCCGAGAATAAAGCGCGCCATTGAAAGCGGAGAGAAAATTGCCGTTTACGGCGACTATGATGTGGACGGTATAACATCAACCTGTCTTCTTACAGACTGGCTCAAGCAGAAGGGCGCGGAATGTATTTCCTATATCCCGGACAGAATAAATGAGGGATATGGTCTGAATTGCGATGCCATAAAAAAGCTTGGCGATGAAGGCGTTAAGCTTATTATAACTGTCGATTGCGGCATTACCGCCTTTGATGAGACGGAGTATGCCCGCGGTCTGGGTGTTGATATTATCATCACCGACCATCACGAATGTCGAGACCTTGTTTTACCCAATGCCGCGGCAGTCATTGACCCTAAGCAGGACGGCTGTGAGTATCCCAACAAGGACCTTGCGGGTGTCGGCGTTGCGCTTAAGCTGGCATGTGCCGTGGATGGTGACAGCAAAAAGGTTTTGAAAAGATATGCGGATATTGCCGCTGTCGGCACGATTGCCGACGTTGTTCCCCTGAAGGGCGAGAACAGATATATTGTCAGAACGGGACTGAGAAGCCTTAAGGATAATGCCCGCCCAGGACTTGAGGCGCTTATACGTGAGGCAGGAGTCGAGGAGCGCAAAATGAATGCCTCAACAATCGGCTTTTCCATCGCTCCAAGGCTCAATGCGGCAGGCAGACTCGGCAGAGTTCCCGTTGCGCTCAGCCTTCTTATGACTCACGATAAGTCTCATGCAAGTGCCCTTGCCTCCGAGCTTTGTGAGCTTAATCGCCGCCGCCAGATGCTTGAAACAGACATCTGGGAGGAAGCATCGGAAATGATGAACGCCCACAGCACGGATGTTCCCATCGTTCTTTCAAGCGATAAGTGGCATCAGGGCGTTATCGGTATTGCGGCATCAAAGCTTGCCGAGCAGTACTCTCTGCCGACGATTATGATTTGCATGGACGGCGAAAAGGGTAAGGGCTCATGCCGCAGCTTCGGAAACTTCAATCTCTTCGATGCGCTTTCTGCCTGCGCCGAGCATCTTGAAGGCTTCGGCGGCCATGCGCTTGCGGCAGGCCTTAACATCAAGCGTGAAAAGCTCCGCGATTTTAAAAATGCTTTTGCAGAGTATTATCGCAATAACCGCCCCGAAGAACTGCCCATGCTCAACTGTGATCTGCTTATTGCAGACCCCAAGATGCTTGATATGGAGGGCGTTGAGTCCCTCGATATGCTGGAGCCCTTCGGAAGCGGAAATCCAAAGACAACGATGTGTATCTGCGGTGCGGTGGTGGAAAAAATCATCCCCATCGGCGGCGGAAAGCACCTGAGAATAAATGTGCGCTACGGCGGCGAGAGCTTTGAGTGTGTGTTCTTCGGACACACGGAGGCCGACCTCAGAATGAAAGAGGGAGATATCGCAGATCTTGCCTTCACTCCCCAGATAAATGAGTTCAGACTGCGCCGCACGGTGCAGCTTCAGATATGCGAAATGCGCAGGCATGACCCCAGAGCCATGTGCGACAGAATTTTAAGCGGCGGCGGGGACTCGTCTGCCGATATGCTCTACGCTTACTGCCCGGACAGAACCGCATTCGCGCAGGCATGGCGCAGAATAAAAGCCCTTGGTGGAGTTATCGCAGATGACATAGACGGCGTTATGCGCCAGTGTCCGCAGGGGCTTGAGCCGGAGAAATTCTGCATCTGCATCTGCGTTTTCTGTGAACTTGGCTTAATGAGAAAAACAGGCGAAAGATCATACGGCGCAGAAGTCGTGAGCGACTGCGCAAAGGTAAACCTTGAGGATTCAAGAATAATCGGAAAGATCAGGAACAGCAATGGACGAAAAAATTAAGCAGGCTGAGTCGGAAGCCGAAAACAAAATACTTGACCCGGACGAGATGTATGCTGCTCTCGAACAGAAGATAAAAGACAGCGGCACGGAAATGGATCTGGGACGCATCAGCGCGGCTTACAGTATGGCGCGCCTTGCCCACTCGGGACAGATGCGCCGCGACGGTTCGCCATATGTTACCCACTGCGTTGCCGCGGCGGATATTTCCGTAGATATGGGTCTTGACGAGGATTCCATAGTTGCGGCGCTTCTGCACGACGTTATTGAGGATACCCAGCTCACACATGCGGATATTTCCCGCCAGTTCGGCGAGCCTGTTGCAAACATCGTAGAGGGCGTTACCAAGCTGACTCGTGTCCAGTACACCAGCAAGGAAGACGAGCAGATGGAAAACCTGCGCAAGATGCTTATGGCTATGGCCAAGGACATCCGCGTTATTCTCATCAAGATTGCCGACCGCCTTCACAATATGCGCACCATGGCATATCAGACCGCTGAAAAGCAGCGCATTAAATCTCTCGAAACCATGGAGATTTATGCTCCTATTGCTCACCGTCTCGGTATGCAGAGAGCTAAATGGGAGCTTGAAGACCTTGCGCTGATGTATCTTGACCCGACGGGCTACAACGAGATTATGCAGACTCTTGACAACCGTATGGATACTCTGCAGAATTTCATGGTAAGCATGGAAGAAAAGATAAAGACCCGCCTTGAAGAAGAGGGCCTTAGCGTTTCCATATACAGCCGCATAAAACACATATACAGCATATACCGGAAGATGTATGCTCAGAAGCTTGATATAAACGGCATTTTCGACCTCTGCGCATTCCGCGTAATAGTCGATACAATTCCGGACTGCTACAATGTGCTCGGTATAATCCACGATATGTTCAAGCCCGTTCCCGGCAGATTCAAGGATTATATCTCAACCCCCAAGCCCAATATGTATCAGAGCGTGCATACAACCGTTATCGGCAGCGAAGGCATACCCTTTGAAGTTCAGATACGAACATGGGATATGCACCGCACGGCGGAATACGGCATCGCCGCTCACTGGAAGTATAAGATCGGTGATACCGGCATAAAGACCGGCGATGAAGAAAAATTCGCATGGGTCAGACGCTTGCTCGAAAGCCAGCAGGAGTCCGATGCAACCGACTTCTTCCACAACCTGAAGATCGATATGTTCGCCGACGAGGTGTTCGTTTTCTCCCCGAAGGGCGATGTTATAAACCTGCCGGCCGGCGCAACACCAATAGATTTTGCTTACAACATTCACTCCGCAGTCGGCAACAGCATGGTGGGCGCATCGGTCAACGGCAGAATAGTAACCTTTGACCATGTTCTGCAGAACGGCGATATCGTTGAAGTCAGAACGGCAAAGAATGCTCCCGGCCCCAGCCGCGACTGGCTGAATATAGCGAAAAGCGGTTCCGCAAGAACCAAGATCAAACAGTGGTTCAAGAAGGAACGCAGGGAAGAGAATATCGAGCGAGGTAAAGCCATGTTTGAAGCAGAGCTTAAAAACAAGGGACTGAGCCTCGAGGACATAACCGAAGAGGAAGTACTGCCCCTGCTGCTGAAAAAGGTTGCTTATCCCAATCTGGAGGAAATGTACTCCGCAATAGGCTACGGCGGCATGACCGCAACACGTTCGGTCAACCGTATGAAGGACGAGCTTGCCCGCTTGCAGCATGCAACGGAAAAGCGCACTGTTCTGGATAAGGTAACTGAGGCTGCAGAGCGCAGGGAAACCACCGCACAGAAATTGCAGAAGCCTGTCCACGGCGTTCTGGTCGAGGGACTGGACAACTGCCTTATCAAGTTCTCGCGCTGCTGCACGCCTGTTCCCGGCGATGACATAGTGGGCTATATAACCCGTGGTCAGGGCGTTTCCATCCACCGCACCGACTGCGCAAACTATAATAAGCGCAGCGACAGACCGGAGGACATGGGAAGATGGATAGATGTAAGCTGGGCTGACAATGTAAATGAGGCCTACACAACCACCGTTGCCGTGGTCGCAAGCGAAAGAGGCGGCCTTGTAATGGACATTGCAACGGCACTCAATGCCCTGAATTCCAAGGTCCGTTCGCTTAATGCAAGAGATATGGCTGACGGAAAGGCAATAGTTACAATAACACTTGAAGTAAAGAAACTCGATGAACTCAGAGCGGTCATGAATAAGCTCATGAGCATCAACGGAGTCAGCGAAATAAATAGAAACGGAGGCTGATGAATGAGAGCGGTTTTAACAAGAGTTGACAGCGCATCCGTATCAATCGGAGACGAAGTTAAAAGCAGTATCGGCAAGGGCTTTCTTGTCCTTTTAGGCGTGCATGCCGATGATACGGAAAAGGAAGCGGAGAAGATTGCCGATAAGATTTGCGGACTCAGAATTTTTGAAGACGAAGCGGGGAAAATGAACGTAAATCCCGCAGACGCAGGCGCGGAGCTCCTTATCATAAGCCAGTTTACGCTGTTTGCCGACTGCAAATCCCGCCGCCCCGGTTTTTCCAAGGCGGCAAGACCTGAAACGGCTATTCCGCTTTATGAGCTTGTTACCGAAAAATGCCGTGAACGCGGCTTCAAGGTCGGCACGGGCGAATTCGGCGCATACATGAAGGTCGAATCCGTTAACGATGGACCTGTTACGATTATTCTTGATACTAAGGAGCTTTGAATATGCTTATTAAAACCTTACCCGTAGGACAGCTCGAAACCAACTGCTACATAGTTACCGACGAGGAAACTCTCGAGTGCGCGGTTATCGACCCGGGCGATGAGAGCAACACTATACTTGACTATATTGAGAGCAACCATCTTAAGTGCAGAGTAGTCATGCTCACCCACGGACACTACGACCACGTGGGCGCTGTCGCGGAAGTCATGGAAGAAACGGACGCGGTTTTGTATATTAACCACCGCGACGAGGGCTATGAGCCCGGCATGAGCGGGATGAAATACAAAATGCCCGAGGGCGGAAGATACTACGATGACGGCGATGTTATCACAGTAGGAGCTCTTAAGTTCAAAGTAATCGCAACCCCCGGACACACGCCCGGCGGTGTAAGCCTTCTCTGCGGAGATGCTCTGTTCACGGGTGACACACTGTTCCGTGGCAGCTGCGGAAGAACAGATCTGCCCGGCGGCAGCATGAGAACGGAAATGCAGTCTATAAAGAAGCTCTGCGAGCTGGAGGGCGACTATGAAGTCTATCCCGGCCATATGGACAGCTCGACTCTCGAAAGAGAACGCCGTTTTAATCATTATTGTCGCGAGGCCATGGCAAAATTCTAATCGGAGAAAGATATGCTGAAAGCTTTACTGTTAACATTTGGGACTGCTCTTCTTCCGGTCCTTGAAATACGCGCTGCAATACCGGTAGGTATTGCGCACGGTCTGGATCCGTGGATAGCATACATAGTGGGCGTTATCGGGAATATGCTTCCCGTGCCCTTCCTGATTCTGCTGACACGCAAGATTATTGAGTGGCTCAAAAAGCACAACATACTCGTCAGATTCACCGCATGGCTTGAACGCAAAGGCAAGGAAAAAGGCGAGACCGTTATTCAATACAGTTTTTGGGGTCTGCTTGTTCTGGTGGCGATTCCCCTGCCGGGAACAGGAGCGTGGACAGGCGCACTGGCGGCATCCCTGCTGGACATGAGACTAAAAAACGCTCTTCCTGCCATAACAACGGGCGTGCTGATTGCGGGCGGAATAGTAATGGCGGTAACTTTCGGAGTTATATCCGCAGGAGCACTTATATAAAGAATAAAAAACCACGGTTCAAAATGAACCGTGGTTTTTAAGTTTATCGTTGGTCATTGCCGCTTATGTCAATGCCGCAATATGAAAGTATAGTATTCCGTCGGATTTTGCTTCGCTGTAAATCAGGCAGAATATCAGGCTCAATATTTGCTCATTCTGACTGCGGTATCTAAGGCAATCTCCATCATCTGAGTGAAGGAAGTCTGCCTGTCCTCAGAGGACAGAGCCTCGGGACGGTAGATGTGGTCGGAAATAGTGCAGATGCAAAGCGCGCGCTTGCCTGCGGCTGCGGCGTTCATGTAAAGACCTGCCGATTCCATCTCGACTGCCATAACGCCCATTTCTCTCCATTTGTCATTGGAGTCTTTGCCGGCAGGGGAGTAGAAGTTGTCGGAAGAGAGAATATTGCCGACCTTGAGCTTTACGCCGTGCTCCTCGCCTGCGGCAACAGCCTCACTGAGGAGAGTGTAGTCGGCGATGGGAGCGAAGGTACCGTTAAGCTCGAACTGGTGGACAAAGTTTGAATCGGTGCATGCAGCCTGAGCTGCAACGATGTCCATAAGCTTGAGATCATCGCTCAGCGCACCGGCCGAGCCGATGCGGATGATGTTATCAACATCATAGAAATTATAAAGCTCATAGCTGTATATGCCTATTGCGGGGATGCCCATGCCGGAAGCCATGACGGAGACGGGAACGCCCTTCCATGTTCCTGTATAGCCCTGAACGCCGCGTACATTATTTATAAGGACTGGATTTTCAAGGAATGTTTCTGCGATGAACTTGGAACGCAGAGGATCGCCGGGCATAAGCACGGTCTTTGCGAAATCGCCTTTTTTGGCGGAAATATGGGGAGTTGGAACAGCCATATGAAAGCAGCCTCCTGTTTATTGTTTTACATTAAAATTATATCATCAGGATAAAAAATGTCAAATTGCAAAACGAAATATATTTCATCATTTGTTTCAGCCTTATCTGCTGCAACAATTACTATAAAAACACTGAGGCATGAGCAACAAGGAAAAACTCGGAAAATATATGTTGTTTTGCGGGAGCTTCACCACTTTTGATGATATTTTCACTAAACAACACATATAAATCACCACAAATTGCTAAAATTAGGGCGTTTAAAGGCGTGCATCATCCACATTCGCAGTAATAGTATGTACGAGTAATCTTTTTGCCTTGCGTTGAGTATGCTTTTAGTGTCTATATTTATAAATGTATATGAAACGCGCAGCAAAAACAGATACAGTGTGCGCGTGCGCCGAATTGTACGCAAATATTGACAGCGTTTACACAAACTCGCTGTTTTTGTGTTAATTCCCACGCAAATGTTAATCATTTGTCAGGAAAATGCGACAAAATTGACGAAAATTCGACCTTTACATTATGGACATTGAAAAAGGTTTATGGTATATTTAAGCTTGTCATAAAATAGAGAGGTGATGCAAATGCCCTATAAGTTCCGTGGCGGCGTACATCCCAATTACATGAAGGCTCCGGAAGAACCCGTAGTCGTCATTACCCCGCCGCCCCAGGTCATTATTCCGATGGCTCAGCACATCGGCGCACCTTGCCAGCCGCTGGTAGCGGTCGGTGACTATGTAACCATGGGCCAGAAGATCGGCGAAAATCCCGCCCCTGTTTCTGCTCCCGTTCATTCTCCCGTATCCGGCAAGGTAGTAGCAATTGAACCCAGACCCCATCCTCTGGGCGATATGATCATGGCAGTCGTAATCGAGAACGACTACCAGGATACCCCCTGCACAGATCTTAAGCCTCTGACTGAAGAAGAGCTGAAAGATCAGGAAGCAATTCTCACAAGACTCCGCGAAGCCGGCATCGTCGGCATGGGCGGCGCAATGTTCCCGACCGCATTCAAGATCCGCGGCGGCCTCGGCAAGGTTGATACTCTCATCATAAACGGTGCAGAATGTGAGCCTTACCTCAACGGCGACCACTGGACCATGAAGCTGCATCCGGAAGAACTCCTCAAGGGTATTCAGCTTGCTGCAATCGCAAGCGGACTCGACAAGGCTTACTACGGCATCGAGAAAAATAAGCAGGACGCAATCGACCTGCTGACCGCTTTCGGTCCTGAGAAGTACGGCGTTGAGATCGTTCCCGAAGAGGTCAAGTATCCTCAGGGCGCTGAGAAAATGCAGATCAAGGTTGTTACCAACCGCGAGGTCAAGCCCGGCGGACTGCCCGCAGGCGTAGGCTGCAACGTAATCAGCACCCAGACCGCATACGCAATCTACAAGGCATGCTATCTCGGCATCCCCTGCTACGAGCGTATCCTCACCGTCGGCGGCTCCGCAGTCGACAAGCCCTACAATCTCCAGTGCCGCGTAGGTACTCCCTTCTCTTACATAGTTGAGCAGTGCGGCGGCTTCGTCAAGACCCCCAAGAAGATCGTTCTCGGCGGACCTATGATGGGCCTCATCGCAACCAGCCTCGACGCTGTTAATATCAAGGGTACCGCAGGCATCCTGTTCTTCACCGAGGAAGAGGACAAGACTGTTGTGAATCCCACCTGCATCCGCTGCGGTAAGTGCATTACCGTATGCCCCATGGGCCTCGAGCCTGTTTACATGTACATGTACTTCAAGAAGAATGACTTCGAGAACATGAAGAAGTATCATATTCTTGATTGCTTCGAGTGCGGCAGCTGCTCTTACAACTGCCCCGGCAGAATGCCGCTGACCCACTCCTTCAAGACTGCAAAGCTCCTCTTCGCCGCAAAGGCAGCAGAAGAGAAGGCCCGCGCAGAAGCAGCAAAAGCAAAGGAGGCTGAAAAGTAATGGCTCTTAAAGAAAAAGAATATACCTTTGACGCTTCCTATCAGCCTCAGGTAAGAACCAATACCGACACTCAGCGCATCATGCTTGATGTTATGATCGCTCTGCTCCCCGCACTTTGCGTCGGCGTATTTATGTTCGGTCTCAAGGCTCTTCTTTTGACAGTCGTTTCTGTTGCAGCCTGCGTGTTCTTCGAGTGGGGATACCGCAAGCTCCTGAAGAAGCCTGATTCTATCGGCGACCTTTCCGCATGTGTCACCGGTATGCTTATCTCTTTTGTCATCCCCGTAAGCGCACCTTGGTGGATGCCCGTTGTCGGCGCATTCTTTGCCATGGTAATTGTTAAGCAGCTTTACGGCGGCATCGGCAAGAACTTCCTTAACCCTGCACTGGCAGCGCGTGCCTTTATGATGGCATCCTGGTCTGTCGTTATGACTACATGGGCAGTTCCCAGAACTCTCGCAAATGCGGGAATCGACGGCGCTACCATGGCAACCCCGCTGAAGTTCCTCAAGGCCGGCGAAGCTCTGCCTGATTACTTCACAAACCTTAACCTGTTTCTGGGCAATGTTCCCGGCTGCATTGGTGAGGTCAGCGCTCTTGCACTTCTCATCGGCGGCATTTATCTGCTTGCCCGCAAGGTTATTAACTGGCGTATTCCTGTATCATTCATCGGAACCGTTGCAGTTCTTACCCTTATCTTCGGTAAGACCGGTTACGGCAATGTCGACTGGATGCTCAAGAATATCCTCTCCGGCGGCCTGTTCCTCGGTGCTATCTTCATGGCTACCGACTACTCTTCAAGCCCCGTAACCCTGAACGGACAGCTCCTCTACGGCTTCGGCTGCGGCGCTCTGACCGTTCTTATCCGCTACTTCGGTTCCTACCCCGAAGGCGTTTCCTACGCTATCCTCATCATGAACCTGTGCGCATGGGCAATTGATAAGGGTACCCACGGCCGTCAGTTTGGTGTTACCAAGGAAGACCTCAAAGCGGCAAAGAAGGCAGCAAAGGAGGCAAAGGCATAATGAATAAGATTTTAAAGCTTGCACTGATCCTTTTCCTCGTATCTGCTATTGTTGCAGGTGTTCTCGGCGGAGTTTATGTACTCACCGAGCCCAATATCACCGCATATGCACAGCAGAAGCAGCTTGATGCTTTCGCAGCAGTTACCGATGCAGAGCTCGACCTTGATGCTGCAGTTGCTCCCGACGATGCAACCTATGAAGGCGGCAAAATCACTTCTGTTGTTCCTGCAAAGGACGGTAGCGTATATGTTGTTCAGGCTGAGGTCTCCGGCTCACAGGGCACTATTACTCTGGCAGTCGGCGTTGACAAGGCAAGCCTGACCTGCACCGGTATTTCCATCATTTCCAGCTCCGAAACCTCCGGCCTCGGTGCTGAAGCAAGCAAGGATTACTTCAGAGATCGTTTCCCCGGTAAGGACGCCAACACCGTTCTCATCGAAAAAGAGGGCGGCGAGGTCGTTGCAATCACCGGTGCAACCATCACATCAAAAGCTGTTACTCATTCTGCAAAGGCAGCAATCGAGTACGTAGCAACACTGGGTTAAGGAGGTAGTCTGAAATGAATGTTAAAAAACAGCTGAAGGACGGCCTTATTACTAATAACCCCGTTCTCGTTCAGCTTCTCGGTATGTGCTCCACAATGGCAATCACCACCAGCCTGTTCAACGGCATCGGTATGGGCATTTCCGTTCTGGTAATACTGACCTGCTGCAACATCGTTATTTCTGCCCTGCGTAAGATAATCCCCAACGATATCCGTATTGCAATATTCGTTGTTATCATTGCAGGCTTTGTTACAATCGTTGATCTGGTTCTCCAGGCATACATCCCCGCACTGTCCGAATCACTGGGCGTTTTCATCCCCCTGATTGTTGTTAACTGCATCATCATCGGCCGCGCCGGAGCTTTTGCAGCAAAGCAGTCAGTCGCAGCTTCCGCACTTGACGGTATCTTCCAGGGCCTCGGCTACACAATCGTTCTCTGCGTTATGTGTATCGTCCGTGAGCTGCTCGGCAAGGGCACCTTCGGCGGCGGCATCCTCAACGGCGGTGACGGTATCGCTCTGTTCGGTCAGAATTTCCAGGGCGCACTTATTCTCACCATGCCCTTCGGCGGCTTCCTTACTCTGGGCTGCCTGATTGCTGCAATGCAGTATGTACTGCGTAAGTCAGCAGAAAAGAAAGAGAAGGAGGGAAATAAATAATGCTTACAAGTATTCTTTCCATTTCTCTGGGCGCCATCCTTATTAACAACTTCATCTTCTCCCAGTTCCTCGGCTGCTGCCCCTTCCTGGGCTGCTCTTCCAAGGTTGATACCGCAACCGGTATGGGCCTCGCAGTTACCTTCGTTATGGGTCTTGCATCTGCAATCTGCTGGGTTGTAAATGAGTTCGTTCTGATGCCCCTGAATCTGGGCTTCCTCCAGACTCTTACCTTCATTCTGGTTATTGCGGCTCTCGTACAGTTCGTTGAAATGTTCCTCAAAAAGTCCATTCCTTCTCTGTACTCCGCACTGGGCATCTATCTGCCCCTTATAACCACCAACTGTGCAGTTCTTGGTGTTGTTCTTCTGAACGTTCAGAACAACTACAACTTCATCGAGTCTACCGTTTACGGCATTACCGGCGGCCTCGGCTTCATGCTCGCAATCGTTCTCTTCGCTTCCGTTCGTGAGCGCGTAAACTTTGCTGAGTATCCCGAAAGCTTCGAAGGCTTCCCGATCTGCCTCGTAACCGCAGCTCTGCTCGCTCTGTCCTTCATGGGCTTCAGCGGCATGAAGATATTTTAATTAGGAGGGCGATGATATGAGTTCTGTTATTTATGCTGTTATCGTTCTCGGCGTTCTCGGCGCTCTTTTCGGTGCTATACTTGCATTTGCATCTAAAATATTCTATGTTGAAGTAGACCCCAAGCAGGAACAGGTCCGTGCATGCCTGGCCGGTGCAAACTGCGGCGGCTGCGGCTTCCCCGGTTGCGACGGCTATGCTGCTGCAGTAGCAAAGGGCGAGGCTCCTGTAAACAAGTGTGTTGCAGCAGGCCCCGAAGCTGCTGAGAAGATCGGCGAGATCATGGGCGTTTCCGCTGACGGTGCTGCAAAGATGGTAGCATTCGTTCCCTGCTCTGGCACAGAGGGTCATGCTCTTAAGCGCTTCAACTACAAGGGACCCCAGAACTGTCAGGCAGCTATGCTGTTCGGCGGCAAGAGCAACATGGATTGCCGTTTTGCATGTATCGGTCTCGGCAACTGTGCAAATGCTTGCCAGTTCGGCGCTATGAACATTGTTGACGGTGTTGCAAAGGTCGACCGCGAAAAGTGCGTCGGCTGCGGCAGCTGCGTCGATGCCTGCCCCAAGAAGCTCGTTAAGCTTGTACCCTATGATCAGACTGTTATGGTCGCATGCAGCAGCATGGACAAGGGCGCACAGGTTAATAAGATTTGTGAAGCAGGTTGTATCGGCTGCATGAAGTGCCAGAGAGAATGTCCCGCAGACGCAATCGTTGTTAAGGACAATCTCGCACGCATTGACGTTACCAAGTGCGTACAGTGCGGACACTGTGCAGATATCTGCCCCCGCCACATCATCAAGTTCCAGCATTAATCCAATTACATTAATACACCCGGATTTTCCGGGTGTATTTTTTTATGTCTTTTCGCATAGACTACTCCAAAACAATGTTTTGGAGTGATTATTTTGAGTACCAAAAGAAAAAAACTGATTCTCGCAATTGTCCTTGTATTTACAGTCAACATACTGATAATAGCCCTTGCCCAGTCTGCGGGAGCGGACTCATATAAGGTCGGCTCTCAGGGCTCTACTGTGCAGGAGATACAGAAAAGGCTGAAAAGCTGGGGCTATTATACCGGTGATGTTGACGGAGTTTTCGGAAGCCGCACCGAAAAAGCGGTGCGCTGGTTTCAGAGTAAAAACGGACTTACCGTAGACGGCAAGGTAGGCCAACAGACGCTTGCAGCCTTGGGTATATATTCAGGGAAAAGCTCTTCGTCGAGCAATGGGGATGTATACCTGCTTGCAAGACTCATATCCGCTGAGGCCAGAGGAGAGCCCTATCTCGGACAAGTTGCTGTGGGCGCCGTTGTCTTAAACCGCATTGACCATCCGTCGTTTCCGAACAGTCTTTCAGGCGTAATATATCAGTCAGGAGCGTTTTCCTGCCTTTATGATGGCCAGTTTAACCAGCCTGTATCCGATAGCGCTTACAGGGCGGCGCGTGAGGCGCTGGCGGGCTCTGATCCGACAGGCGGCGCGATATACTATTTCAATCCTGCTACAGCCACAAGCAAATGGATCTGGTCAAGACCGCTTCTTATAATTATAGGAAGCCATCGCTTTTGTTCTTGACTTGACGTGACTGACATCGTAAAATAACATTATTATATATACCGCGGCAAAAGCCGCTACATAGAAAGGATGCTGACCATGAACAAGTGCCCTGAATGCGGATCCTATATTCCCGAAGGCGGAAAAATGTGCATCGCCTGCGGCTGGAAGCCTGAGGTGAGCGACAGCGTATTCTCCGACCTGCTTAAGGACAACCCCTATATAAATGCCATGCAAGAGGTTATGGGTCAGATGAAAAAAGATGAAGCAACCGGCGAGTACCAGAAGCTGCCCCATGACAATACCCCTTGGATAGCTGCCGCAAGTTATCTCGGCCCGGCTTTCCTCTATACGTATTTTGTCAAAGGCAAGGATTCCGAACTCATACGCTTCCATGCAAATCAGGCTTGCGTTCTTTTCTGCGCACAGGTTGTGTCATCAGTTTTTTATAGAAAAAAGATTCCGGTAATAGGAAATGCTCTTAAGAAGGCAACGAACTTTATGTTCTTTGTGCTTGCATTCATCGGCGCAAGAGCAGCCGTTGCAGATGATAAGAAGCCTTTACCTGTTCTCGGCGAGCTGAATCTTACAATTCTTAAATGAGGTGATCGTATGAAGTTTGTTACATACAGTATTAACGGTAAAGAAAATGTCGGCATTTTAAGCGCAGACGAAAACAATATAATTCCTGCTTCCGAACTCGGTCTCGAGTCTGAAGATATGGTGGCACTTATCCGCGAACTGAATGGTAAGCTTCCCGAGCTCAGCGGAAATGAGAAAACCCTGTGCGTTTCCGATGTTAAGCTCGAGGCCCCCATTCCGGAGCCTGTACAGGATGTAATCTGCCTTGGCCTCAACTATCGCGACCATGCTGCAGAAGCAGCCAAGAGCGATGCTGCATATGATGTACAGCGCGGCGATGCCGTGTACTTTTCAAAGCGCGTAAACAGAGCTGTTGCACCCTTTGACAATATCGACAGCAACTATCCGGTGTGCACTGAGCTTGACTACGAAGTCGAGCTGGCGGTGGTCATCGGTAAAGATGCAAAGAATGTTAAGGCAGCTGACGCGGCAGAGTATATTTTCGGATATACAATTCTCAACGACGTAAGCGCACGCAATCAGCAGACAAAGCATAAGCAGTGGTACTATGGAAAGAGCCTCGATGGCTTCACACCTATCGGCCCTGCAATAGTAAGCGCTGAAAAGCTTGGCGCAAATCCTGAGCTGGGCATCCGCTGCTATGTAAACGGGGAAGAGCGCCAGAACAGCAGCACCGGAAATATGATATTTGACACACCGTACATAATCGAAGAACTCTCCGCAGGAATGACTTTGAAGGCCGGAACCATAATCGCAACCGGCACACCCAGCGGCGTTGTTCTTGGCATGGATGACGATAAAAAAGTCTATCTTAAAAAGGGAGATGTCATCAGATGCGAAATAGATGAGATAGGAACTCTGGAGAATACTGTAGGCTAAATTTTGTGGTTGAAACTGGCAAAAAGCACAAGATTTAGAAGTTGCAAAAATATTTCAAAAAACATCAAAAAATCGCCGAAAAAGTGTTGACAAAGGGCGAAATGAGTGGTATCCTATCCAAGCGCTTTAGGGGAGAGCAAAATGCTTTCCGGACAAAAAGAAATTGAAAAGAATTTGAAAAAGTTCTTGACATGAGACACTTTTTGTGCTAAAGTTAAAAAGCTCACCACTGAGGTGGCGAGCGAAGAGTGTACCTTGAAAATTAAACAATGTAAGAACAAAGCTTATGCTAAAATAAGCACCAGAAAAGGGTTCTTTAAAGTCTGAAAAGACTATAAAAATTTCTTTGAGAGCTAGAAAGCAATCATAAATTGATTTAATCTGCTTCGGCAGTTTAGATACCATTTATAGAGAGTTTGATCCTGGCTCAGGATGAACGCTGGCGGCGTGCCTAACACATGCAAGTCGAACGAAGCACTGGAGAATGAAGCTTCGGCAGATTTTTCCTTTGACT
>JAZLGD010000180.1:0-2384 GCA_045616105.1 Oscillospiraceae bacterium
GCAATCTCCTCAAGTTCGGCCTTTCTTGCGGCACTTGTTTCCACAGCAGCCATCTCCGCTGCCTTTGCGCTGTAGCGGTTTGCAAGTGTAATAACGCCTTCGCACACAAGGATAATGGCCTTGTAGAAGTTTCTTTTATCATTCTGTGTGCCGTCGGTTTCGGCGATTTCCGCAAGGTGCGCTTCCGCTTCCTTTTTGATTCCGCCGTAGCCCTTGGGCATAAGAACATCCACATAGTCGGGGGTCATTTCGCCAATGCCGTTTCTCCACTTGGAGTCCGTATCGATAAAGCCGGTATCAACGCCGATCCTCTTGGTTTCATCGGATGTGCGTGCAAGGAATACTTCTTCTACGGATTTGCCCTTCCAGTACGGGAAGATTTCTTCACGCAGCTCCTTGATCTGTTCTTCCGTTATATCGTAAGGGTCCTGGGGGCGTGTGGGGAAGGTGTCCATCTCCTCGTTGATCCACTGCCACCCGAATTCCGGAGTGACAATGCCGCACTTGCGGTATTCGCCCGTTGTGCCTACGATGAGCTCGCCGTCCCAGATGTTGACGGACACCTCACAGCAGGCATCCTTGAACGCCTGCGCGGTGCGGATAATCTGCGGCAGTCCCTCTGTTCTCTTGAATGATTCCGTCCAGCTTCTCGCTCTTTCTATGGAAATATGGGGCATAGTATCCACATAATTCTGACGTATTTTTTCAACTCTTTCTGTGCAGCCCTGTGCCGTTTTCATAAGCCTCGCTCCTTTTTCTGCGTTATGCTTTTCATAGCTAAAATATATCGCAACTTCCCGCAATAGTCAATTAAACTATAAAAGCGCAGACTGAGGTTTTCTTTCGTGTTATCGTAAAACAACGCTATTGTAAATTGCATCAATTAATTGTAGAATGATTAAAGAAAACACCCATAAGCCGCCACAAAAAGGCATTTGAAAATCATGACGAGAGGTTACTTATATGAAAATTTGTGTTATTACCGGTGCGTCCTCGGGTATAGGCAGAGAGTTTGTTTATTCTGTTGACCGTGAGATGGATTTTGACGAAATCTGGGTCATCGCCAGAAGAGTGGACAGACTTGAAGAGCTTAAGGATAAGTGCAGAAACAAAATCCGCCCCGTCGCCCTCGACCTTTCCCTGCCCTCCGCAATCGAGGAATACAAAGGTATGCTTGAGGCCGAAAATCCCGAGCTTCAGCTTCTCATAAACGCCGCAGGCTGCGGTGTGTTCGGCCCGTTTGAGGAGAAGGATTTGTCAAAGCTTTTAAACAGCGTAAATCTCAACTCCGTCGCCCTTACCTCCATGTGCCATGTAAGCCTTCCTTACATGAAAAGCGGCAGCAACATTATTAATATGGGCTCGAACTCCTCATGGCAGCCCGTTCCCTATCAGGCAGTATACGGCGCAAGCAAGAGCTATGTGCTCAGCCTGTCCCGTGCAATCGGCAAGGAACTTGAGCCGAGAGGAATCGGCGTTATGTGCGTATGCCCAGGCTGGATAAAAACCGAGTTCCAGGCAACCGCACATCACGACGAGTACATCAAATACGTTGACAGATGGTACACTCCCGAAGAGGTAGCCGAGCAGGCGATGAAGGATCTGAAGAAGGGCAAGGCCGTATCGATTCTCGGTGCGCCCGTGCGCCGTCAGGTCAAGCTTGTAAAGCATCTGCCCGTTGACCTTGTAATGAAAATCTGGTGCAAACAGCAGGACATAAAGTAAAACATTGCATAAACGCCCCCGACGTTTTTCGTCGGGGGCGTTTGTTTTCAACTGCCGCATCAATCAGGATTTTTCTCCTGCAACGCTTTTCTCTTTCTGCGCCGCACTCGGTTAACATGCCGCTCATAATCTCCGCTGCGGAGAAGCTCAGCCAGCACATACTGGTCGAACACCGGGACGGTGCAAGAGTAAAAGCCGAGCTTCTCGTTGAATGTGTCCGCCATATGCTTCGGAAGCACCATATACCCGATTCTCATCGAGGGGGCAATTGTCTTTGAGAAGGTGTTGAGGTATATGACGCTCCCTCTCTCGGACATGGAAAACAGCGAGTCCTCCGGCTTACCCGAAACCGTAAGTTCCGAGTCATAGTTATCCTCAATAATCATCCCGCTCCGCTCCGCTGCCCAATTCAGATACTCAAGCTTCTTTGAAATACCCACGCTTATACCGGACGGGAAACTGTTGAACGGCGTCGTGTGCAGCACGCTCGCCCTGCTCCTTTTCAGCTCCTCCGAATTAATGCCGTCAGCTCCGAGAGTAAGCAGCTCGCAGGTATTGCCGAACGACTCGTAGACCTTTCGGATTTTATCGTAGGACGGCGACTCCAGCGCAAAAACCGTTTCCCTTCCGAACAGCTGTGCAACAAGCCCGTACAGATA
>JAZLGD010000181.1:0-7059 GCA_045616105.1 Oscillospiraceae bacterium
ACCTTCGAAGAGCGGATTGCCGGTATAGTCACGGCCGTAACGTTCGTGGCCCAGAGGACAGCCCACATCCTTGAATTCGGCGACAGCCTTGTCACAGTGTGCCTGACCATAGTCGGTTCTGGTACCGGTGAGCTGCGCGAACAGTTCACAGCAGCGGTCCCAGCAGCTGGACAGAGGACCTACACTGGCGGCATAGGCGTTTGCGCCCAGACTGTTCATGTAGTTGATCATATTGCCGTTTGCCATACCCCAATAAGGCATTACGGCGTTAATATAATCTTCGTCTGCCCAGCCAAGGAAGCCGTGGATACATACCGAAGGATACTTCGCGTAGTCCGGCTCGGCTGCTGCCGCTTTTGTGCTCATTGCCCCGAACATGAGCGGTACAAGCAGAACAACTGCCAGCGCCATAGCAAGAGTCTTGGATAAAACTTTTCTCGCTTTCATTCAATTATTCTCCTTTCCAATGTTTGCTTATATACAAAATGATAATATAGATAGCGACACAAGTCAATCAGGTGTCGTGATTGCGATAACATAAACAACAAAAAACATATAAAATGTTCGTTAAAATCGCGGCGGAGCGGGTTGCGCATTCAGGATATGCAGGGGCAAGGGCAAAAAGAGCGGGAAAAAATAAAATCACAGCTGAAAATGCTTGACAGCGCAAGGGAAAAATGTTATATTACTTGAGCGCTCCAAAGACAGCAGGTCGCATTTTGTGTAAACCCTGCCGAGGATAGCATCAGATTATTGATTGCTTACTGCCTCTGTGTCTATGGATACAGAGGTTTTTCTTTATGAGCGTGAACATTAGTGTGGAGGTGAAAAACACACATGCCGAACGCAAAAGTTCTCAGCGAAAAGCAGGCGATAGTTGAGGCACTCGCAGAGCGTCTTCAGAACGCAGGTTCCGGTATCTTCGTAGACTATCAGGGTATCACCGTAGCAGAAGACACTGAGCTTCGTACCGAGATGCGCAAGAGCGAGGTCGAATACACCGTCGTCAAGAACACCCTTACCAGATTTGCTCTTGATAAGGTAGGAATGAACGAAATCGATTCCATCCTTAACGGTAGCACTTCTCTGGCAACCAGCGCAGACCCCATTGCACCTTTCCGCATCATCAGCGAGTACTCCAAGAAGCTGGGCGACAGATTCAATGTCAAAGCAGCATTCATGGAGGGCAAGATTCTGAATGAGCAGGAAATCGCAGAACTGTCCACTCTGACTTCCAAGGACGACCTGTACAGCAAGCTGGCAGGCTCCCTCAACGCAATCATCGGCGGCCTGGCAGTATGCCTGGCGGAGGTCGTAGAGAAGAACGGCGGCGCAGTTGAGGCCGCACCCGCAGAAGCAGCAGAATAATCGCTGCGTAAAAGAAAAATTATTGGAGGAAAATAATAATGGCAAGCGAAAAAATCACAGCCATGGTCGAAGAGATCAAGGCTCTTTCCGTTCTTGAGCTCAAGGAGCTCGTTGATGAAATCTGCGAGACCTTCGGTGTTTCCGCAGTAGCAGCAGCCGCAGCACCCGCAGCAGGCGCAGCAGCAGCAGTTGAAGAGAAGACCGAGTTCGACGTTGTTATGACCGCATTCGGCGCAGAGAAGATCAAGGTTATCAAGGAAGTCCGCGGCATCACCGGTCTTGGCCTGGCAGAGGCAAAGGCAATGGTCGAAGGCGTTCCCGCAAAGATCAAGGAAGGCGTTTCCAAGGAAGACGCAGAAGCACTCAAGGCTCAGCTCGAGGCTGTTGGCGCAACCGTCGAAATCAAGTAATTTTACCCGGAATTACATTAATAAAAGGAAGGCATTTGAGCCTTCCTTTTTTTATTTTTGCGTTAATTATTAAATTATCTTGAAATTTTATCATATTAATTGTATTATGGATAATGCAATTCTATGGTTGAAAGGAGGCGCCCTTCATGAAGCTTGTAGGTAAATCCAGTAAGCACACTAAAAAGACATCCGCACCTGCACCGGCATTGCGTCCGGAAGAGCAGATTATTGACGATGCGTATTGGGATGATGTGCTTGCGGAAATTCTCGGAACGAAAACCGAAGCAGCTAAAACAGAAACTAAAAAAGCTTCTGCATCGGTGAGGACAGAGGCGCCCGTTAAAATAAAAAGTTCCGCACACCCTGCAGCCAATGCAAAACCTGCAGCTCCCGCAAAAATCGCAACTCCCGCAAAAACCGCAGCTGCGCCAAAGCCCGCAGCTCCCGCAAAACAGGAAGCTGTTAAAAAGCCTAAAGCACCTGCAAATACAGAAATGCTTTTTACTCCGATTCAGACCGCTGAGGCGGAAAAGCTTCCGGAGATAAAAGAACCCACCATTGATGAAACAGCAGGTATTTTCTTCAGCGATGAATGGGACGATGTTTTCTCAAAGCCCAAAAAAGAGAAAAACACTTCAGAGCCGAAGAAGGAAAAGAAGACTGCCCAGACAAATAAAGACACTCATAAGTCTGCAAAAAAATCCAAAAAGCATAAATCAGACGTTATGAGTTGGGGCATGATGAAGTCAAAGTCGCCAGATGGGGATGAAAACGAACTTGCCGGTTTTGATGCCCCCAAGAAGAAAAAGCCCAAAAAGAAGCGCAGCTTCTTAGGCAAATTGGGCAGATTTCTCTTAGTGCTTCTGGCACTTGCAGGTCTGTATCTGTTCCTTGTTTACACAAAGCTTCCCTTCATTGCGTCTCTGCGCGATGCGTACATAGAAACTGCAATGTCAACCATGTCCCATCAGTGGATGGCCGAATGGTTCTTCCCGCAGGATGTTATAGACGAGGTTGTAAACCGCGTTGAAAGCGCCCAACAGTCTCAGGAAGGCTTGGAAAGCACATGGAACAAGCCAAAGGACAAAGACAAGGACAAGGATAAAGATAAGGACAAGGATGAGATCAAAACGGAGGAAGATTTCTACAAGCTCTTCTGGGAACTTGATAAGAACACCTTTGAGGATTATCTCAATGACCATCCCGAAGCTCTGGATAACGGCTGGGGCGGCATTTATATAAACGAGGCCGGACTTGACGATAACGGAACAAGCATCTGGACAAAGATGGATGAACAGGTTCTTGCAGTCGACGTTCCGAACCGTATTCTGCTGGTCAGAGTTCAGGGCTCCGGCTATCAGGGCGTTCTGGCAGTTGCAAAGGATTCTTCACGCCTGAGCTGTACTGCCGCTCAGAATGTAGGCTCCTACGGCGAACGCCTCGAAAATATCATGCAGCGCACCGATGCAGTTCTCGGTATGACCGGCAGCGGCTTCATTGATGAAGGCGGCAACGGCAGCGGCGGCGAAATCGTAGGATATGCACTTTGCGAAGGTAAGGCGCTCGGCAAGAGAGTCGGTTATCCCTACAAGCGTATTGAGCTGAGAGAAGATAACCTGCTGTATGTTGTTGACTCCGACAGCGAGGTCGATAAGAATACAACTGATGCAGTTGAGTTTGCTCCCGCCCTTGTTATCAACGGCGAAGCACTCATCGGTCAGCTCTCAGGCTACACCTCGATTAACCCCAGAGCCTGCCTCGGACAGTCCGATAAGGGAGAGGTGCTCATGCTTGTCATCGAAGGCAGACTGCCTTCACGCTCCTTTGGCTGCGGACTTCCCGAATGCACGGAAATCCTTATGCAGCATAACGCATATCAGGCCATGAACCTTGACGGCGGCACAAGCGCAATAATGTGGTATCGCGGCGAGTATGTTATTAAGTGCTCCAACACCGCAATCACCTGCCGCACTCTGCCCAACGCCTGGATATACGCAAAACAGCCCCTCGATTAATGATTAATAATAAAAACTCCTGACCGTTGGTCAGGAGTTTTTTTATTGCTCGTTTATACGTTTTTTAATCGCTTCGATTGATTCATCGCTTATGTCGTGTTCGATCTTGCAGGCATCTCTCGCGGCAATCTCCTCAGGTACACCAAGGCGCATGAGCATTGCGGTGAGAAGCTGATGCCGCTCGTATATCTTGTTTGCCGCGGCAAGCCCGGCCTCAGTCAAAGCCAGATGTCCCTCGCCGTTCACGATGACATATCCGCCCTCACGGAGGTTAGCCAGCGCACGGCTGACACTGGGCTTTGAATAGCCCATGTATTCACCGACATCGATTGCGCGCACAAGCTTCATCTTCTGTGACAGAATCAGTATTGTTTCAAGATACATCTCGCCGGATTCGAGCAAACGCATACACCAAACACCACGCTTTTCTGATACATTTTCATTATATTATAGTGTAAGATATCATATTTTTCCGACTTCTTCAAGCTAATTAAGCCGACGGGACGCTCCGAGAGGTAAAAAAGCAGCTGAAAATGCTGATTTATCAAAGAAAACGCTTGACCTCCAATGGTGCTTGTGTTATATTTAGTGTTACCTGTTGGACGAGAGGTTTGTTTTTGCGCGTTTTTTTGCGTGCCGAAACGGATTTTCAGTCCCATACAGGGAGGCAGATATCCGCACCGATAACGCGGGTAAATAAAATAGGAGGTGCCGAAAAGTATGGCTGACAACAGAGTCAAAATCACTTTGAGATGTGAAGAGTGCAAGCAGAGAAACTACAATACCATCAAGAACAAGAAGAATACTTCTGACAAACTTGAGCGCAACAAGTATTGCCCCTTCTGCAGAAAGCACACTAAGCACGTTGAAACCAAGTAAAACTTTCTGAAAGGACGAGTGTAAAAATGGCTGAAGAGAAGAAAAACGCTGCTCCTACCAAAAACACCAATGCCGTTAAGAAAGAAGAAAAGAAGCTGGGTTTCTTCAAGAGAATCGGAAAATGGTTCCGCGAGATGAAGAGCGAGCTTAAGAAGGTCGCATGGCCTACATCCAAGCAGCTCGTTAACAACACCGGCGTAGCACTTGCCGTTATGGCCGTCGCAGCAGTAATCCTCTGGGGATTCGATTGGGTTGCATCCAATGCTGTTCAGGCAATCATACGGCTGGCAGGTTAAATATTATGGCAGAAAGCGCAAAATGGTATGTGATTCACACATACTCAGGTTATGAAAATGCAGTTGCTGCCGCTATTATGAAGGCAGCAGAAAACCGCAAAATGCAGGATCTGATCCTCGAGGTCAACATTCCCATGGAGACAGTTACCGAATTCACCGACGCAGGCGAGAAAACCGTCGAGCGCAAGGTGTTCCCGGGCTATGTCCTCTGCAAGATGATACTGACCGACGAAAGCTGGCATCTGATCCACAATGTTCGCGGTGCAACAGGCTTCGTAGGCTCCGGCGGCAAGGCCGTCCCCCTGACGGAGCAGGAAATCCATGATCTCGGCGTTGAGCGACATGAAATCGTCGTCGGATATCAGCTGGGCGATACCGTTAAGGTTATTGACGGACCGCTTGCCGGCTTCAACGGCGTTGTCGAAGAGCTGGAGCCCGATAAGGACAGAGTCCGCGTCGTCGTTTCCATGTTCGGAAGAGAAACTCCTGTCGATCTCGAGCTTGATCAGGTTGAAGAAATTAAAGAATAATTATCAAGAAAGAGGTGCTTCATTTTGGCACAGAAAATAGTTGGATACGTCAGATTCCAGGTTCCCGCAGGCAAAGCAACTCCGGCTCCCCCTGTAGGTCCCGCACTTGGTCAGTACGGCGTAAATATCGGCCAGTTCACCAAGGACTTTAACGATCGCACTAAGAACGATATGGGCATGATGATCCCTGTCGTTATCACCGTTTACTCCGACCGCAGCTTCACCTTCATCACCAAGACTCCCCCTGCAGCACTGCTGATTAAGAAGGCATGCGGTATTGAGACTGCTTCCGGTGTTCCCCAGAAGGACAAGGTTGCAACCATCAGCAAGGAAGATCTTCGCAAGATCGCAGAGCAGAAGATGCCCGATCCCAACTGCACCGACATCGAGTCCGCAATGAGCATGATCGCAGGCACCTGCCGTTCCATGGGCGTTCTCGTAGGCGACTAAGGAACATTACGTGGGAGGATTTATTCCGACTCAACCACAATATTAGGAGGAAACGAAATTGTTTAGAGGTAAAAATTATAAAGAGAGCGCAAAGCTCATTGATAAGCAGGCCCTCTATGATCCCATGGAGGCATTTGGCCTGGTAATAAAGACCAGCAAGGCAAAGTTCGACGAGACCGTCGAGCTCCACGTAAAGCTCGGTGTTGACGGACGTCACGCAGACCAGCAGGTCCGCGGTGCAATCGTTCTTCCCAACGGCACCGGCAAGTCCGTTCGCGTTCTCGTATTCTGCAAGCCCGAGCGCGTTGACGAAGCAATCGCAGCAGGCGCAGATTACGCAGGCGGCATGGAACTCGTAGAGAAGATCCAGAAGGAAAACTGGTTCGAGTTCGACACCGTTATCGCAACTCCCGACATGATGGGTACCGTCGGCCGTCTCGGTAAGGTTCTCGGCCCCAAGGGCCTCATGCCTTCTCCCAAGGCAGGCACCGTAACTCCCAACATTGCTCAGGCAGTTAACGAGTCCAAGGCAGGTAAGGTTGAGTACCGTCTCGATAAGACCAACATCATCCACTGCCCCATCGGCAAGATTTCCTTCGGCGAGCACAAGGTCGATGAGAACTACGCAGCTCTCATCGGCGCTATCATCAAGGCTAAGCCCGCAGCAGCAAAGGGCCAGTACATCAAGTCCTGTGTCACTGCTTCCACCATGGGCCCCGGCATCAAGATCAACGCTCAGAAGCAGGTCTGATTCAATTGAAATCTAAAAACCGGATGTGCATTTCGCACATCCGGTTTTTGGTTTTTATGCTCCGATAGATCATGCTGAGTCCAACTCTGAAAACGATTGATGCACAGTTCGAAGAAATAGGCGTAAAGTGCATTTTAACAAGTCATTATGTGCACATTAAGAACATAAAATCCATTTCCTGACAAAAGTATATTGCTTTTTTGTCAGAACTGTTCTAAAATGTACACAAAAAAGGAGTGGGAAAAAATGGCAGATTATAAAGAGCTGTATCTCATGCTTCTGAAGGCGAATGAAGAAGCAATGGAGGTACTTAATAAAGCGCAGAACAAGTGTGAAGAGCAATATGCCGAGCTTGCGGAG
>JAZLGD010000182.1:0-2969 GCA_045616105.1 Oscillospiraceae bacterium
TATCGGTAAGGAGCTTGGTCTTTTCAAATACAACTGCCATTTTACATAGCCTCCTTCATGCTCTTGATCTTAGCAACGATCTCGTCGGTGGTGGGCATCTGAGAACCCAGGTGGCCGAAGAAATCGACGGGCTTTGCGCCGTTTACTGCAAGCTTAACGTCCTGCAGCATCTGGCCTTCGTTCAGCTCAACATCGAGAACTGCCTTGACGGAATCAGCTGCGATAGCTTCTGCCATTGCGTCATAGGGGAAGGGCCATACGGTGATCGGGCGAACTAGACCAACCTTGATGCCTTCTGCCTCGAGCTCGTCGATAGCAGACTTTGCAATACGTGCAACAGTGCCGAATGCGGTGATGATGATCTCTGCGCCTTCGCACTTGTAGTTTTCCCACATCTGCTCGTTTGCAATGATCTTCTTGTAGTCCTCCTGCAGAACTGCGTTGTGCTCGCTAAGTTCCTCGGTGGAGATGTAAATGGAGTTGATAACGCCGCGCTTCTCGGGGTCATCGCCGGGCTTCCAGCCGGTGCAAGCCCAGGGCTTTGCTTCGGGATCGATCTTGAAGTCGATCATATCGGGCATCTCAACAGGCTCCATCATCTGAGCGATGATGCCGTCTGCGATGAAGAGTACGGGAACGCGGTACTTTTCTGCCTTGTCATATGCGAACATCATGATGTCAACAGCTTCCTGTACGGAAGAGGGAGCATAGGTCAGCAGGTGGTAGTCACCGTTGCCGCCGCCCTTAACTGCCTGGAAGTAGTCGCCCTGAGAAGCCTGAATGTTGCCGAGGCCGGGGCCGCCGCGCATTACGTTCAGGATAACTGCGGGAAGACGTGCGCCTGCGCAGTAGGAGATACCTTCCTGCTTCAGGGAGATGCCGGGGCTGGAGGAAGAAGTGATAACACGTGCACCGGTACCTGCTGCACCGTAGATCATGTTGATAGCTGCAACTTCGGACTCAGCCTGCAGGAAGCAACCGTTAACATCGGGATCAAACATACGGGAAGACATGTACTCAGGAATTTCAGTCTGCGGGGTAATGGGATAGCCGAAGAAATAACGAGCGCCTGCTCTGATGGCTGCCTCTGCAATAGCTTCGCTACCCTTCATAAGAGTTTTGGCCATTTTTACTTTTCCTCCTTAATCTCTTTCGACACGGATTACCACGTCGGGGCAGGTCAGTGCGCACATTGCACAACCTACACATTCCTCAGGTTTTACAACCTCAGCCGGGTGATAGCCTTTTGCGTTGATTTTTGCCTTGGAAAGCTCAATGCAACCTTTCAGGCAGGCTCTTGCACAGAGACCGCAGCCCTTGCAAAGGTTTTCATCGATAGTTACTTTACCTTTTGCCATTTTGCTACCTCTTTTCTTTATTTTTGCTATTTTTAGAATAACAACAAATTTATATATGAATCGCTTTCGCGAGTCATAGCTCAGACATTTTTATCCTCGCGGGGGTCGACGGTATTGAGACCGAATTTTATGTAGGAATCCCAGTCGCGGTGCATGTACATATCAATTGCAATGGGAGTTCCGATATACTTGGGGTCATGTCCTTCTGCCAGGAACTGCTCGAGGAATTCCTTCTTGCCGGTAGTATATGCAACGGGAATGCCTGTTCTGTCGGAAACTTCCTTGAGCATCTCGTAACCGTCGCGCAATTCCTCAACAGTGGTTTCTGTTGCCAGATTTGTGTTGTTTATCATACCTGTGATCTTCAGACGGGAGTGATCCTGCATTCCCTCCTGAAGGCGGATAAGCTTTTCAACAGTACCCGAAAGAGGACGGCGAATATTTACAACGTTCAGAACCTCAAGGGAGCCGGGCTCAAGATCAACGAAATCCTGATGATATCTTCCCAGTGCTGTTGCACCGACATCATCACCGCCGACATCGAAGATAACGGTGTCCCAGTCAAGGACAAACGCAGATGCGACTTCAGCGGGAACGGACAGAGTCTCGATACCTGAGCAGGCATAGTTGGGAGATACGAGTCTTATCTCTTTCTGCTCTACCATTTTGCCGCGCTCGGTGAGTCGGAAATATGTATTTACCATATCGAGGTCGAGAAGCTCGGTTCTCTCCCCTCTTCCTGCGGCCTGCATTGCAAAGTTGAGAGCCAGCTCACTTTTGCCGCTGCCGTAGTTACCTATAAGAACCTTTACGTTCTTCATTTCCTATCTCCTTTTGTGCAAAATCATACGTTTATATTTTAGCATTCAGCAAATTATGAGTCAATATAATTTATCGTTAAATTCTAAACTACCCCCTGCAAAAATGGCTAAAAAACAGGTTGATTTTTTGTACATTTAGACAAGCGATAATAATTTCCTTAATTTTTGCACTGAAATAGATGCACTTTCTCCCCCGCATACTGCAAAAACGCATTTGCCTGTGTTTCGATGGAAATATTTTCATAAACTGATGGTCGACAATTTAGCGCGCTAATATGCTTGAAAACGCTTACACGAGGTGTTATAATGTGACCGCACGGAGAATTAGCTCAGCTGGTTAGAGCGCTCGCCTCACACGCGAGAGGTCGGCGGTTCGAGTCCGCCATTCTCCACCAACAAATACAGCACCCGCAAGGGTGCTGTATTTGTTGGTGGAGAAGAAATCATCTTAATTAACTGAGAGGGGATAACCAATCCCCTCTCGAACTCACCCCATGCAGAATATATACAGAGGTATCGCTATGGAACAATGGGATGTATTTGATATAGACAGAATCCCCACGGATAAGACTGCTGTACGCGGTGAAAAAATGGCCGAGGGCAATTATCACATGGTCATACACGTTTGCATCTTCAATTCCAAGGGCGAAATGCTCATTCAGCAGCGTCAGCCATGGAAAAGCTTCGGCGAAAAGTGGGATGTCAGCGTCGGAGGCAGTGCACTCAAGGGCGAGACAAGCCGCGACGCAGCGCACCGCGAGCTTCTTGAGGAGCTTGGAATTGACTTCGA
>JAZLGD010000183.1:0-2945 GCA_045616105.1 Oscillospiraceae bacterium
GCCTTTCCGAGGCACCAAGCCACGGCAAGCCGGGCGTAGCATACGACCGCATCAATAAGGGCAGCCGCGCATACATGAAGCTGGCAGAGGAATTCTTGCGCCGCGAAGGAGGCAGAAATGGCAAAGGACGTTAAAAAAGGCCTCGGAACGGGCTTAAGTGCCCTGTTCGGCGAGGACATTTTGGAAGAAGAGGCATCCGGCGAGCTCATAAACGTGCCGATTGCCAAGGTTGAGCCCCGATCGGACCAGCCCCGTACATATTTTGACGAGGCAGCGCTGCAGGAGCTTTCCGATTCAATCGCTCAGTACGGACTCATCCAGCCCATCGTAGTCCGTAAGCTTGAAAACGGCTACTACCAGATAATCGCAGGCGAACGCCGCTGGCGCGCATCACGCATGGCAGGACTTATCGAAGTCCCCGTCAGAGTAATCAGCGCTGATGACCGCCGCACCGCAGAGCTGGCGCTGGTTGAGAACCTGCAGAGGGAAGACCTGAATCCCATTGAAGAGGCAAAGGGCTACAAAGCGCTCATCGAGGAATTCGGACTCACTCAGGAGGAGGCCGCACAGAGCGTAGGCCGCTCACGCCCCACAATCACAAACTCAATGCGCCTGCTCTCTCTTTCAGAGCACGTGTTGAAGCTTGTCGAAAGCGGAAAGCTCTCCGCAGGCCACGCAAGAGCGCTTCTGCCGCTGTCCGATGAGATACTCCAGAAGAGCGTAGCAGATAAAGTAATTGCAATTGGACTATCTGTCCGAAAAACTGAACAACTGGTGTCCAAAACAATCAAAAAGCTCCGCGAGGCAGAGCTTTATCAGCCCGAGGAGACTAACACCGTTGAGGTGGATTATATCGCCGAGCTTGAAAGCAGCCTCAGTCAGAAGCTTGCGCGTAAGGTCAAGCTTGATATGGGCAAGCGCGGCGGCAGAATTGTATTGGAATTTTATGGAAATGACGACAGAGAAGCGCTGATAGCAAATCTGGAAAGAATGGGCGCAACCTGGCAAGAGGAAGAATAAGAAAAAAGCAAAGGAGAAAACTGCAATGCTTGATATAAAATTTGTACGCGAAAATCCGGACATAGTCCGCGAAAACATTAAGAAGAAGTTCCAGAACGACAAGCTCCCCATGGTAGACGAGGTGCTGGAGCTTGACGTTAATTACCGCGCCGCCCTCACCGAAGCAAACGAGCTTCGCGCAAGCCGCAACAGCCTGAGCAAGGAAGTCGGCAAGCTCATGGGCATGGCAAAGAAGGACCCCAGCAAACTTGAGGAGGCTGAGGCAGTCAAGGCACAGGTCAAGGCAAACGCCGAGCGTCTTGCATTCCTCGAGGGAGAGACCGAAAAGATGGGCGAGCGCATCAAGACCATAATGATGACCATCCCCAACATCATCGACGCATCCGTCCCCATCGGCCCCGATGACAGCTGCAATGTTGAAGTACAGCGCTTCGGCGAGCCCGTAGTTCCCGAGTTCGAGGTACCTTACCACACCGAGATCATGGAGAGCTTTGACGGCATCGATATGGACGCAGCAGGCCGCGTTTCCGGCAACGGCTTCTATTATCTCATGGGCGACATCGCAAGACTCCATTCCGCAGTCACCGCATACGCCCGCGACTTCATGATAGGCAAGGGCTTCACCTACTGCATCCCGCCTTTCATGATCCGCTCCAACGTAGTAACCGGCGTTATGTCCTTCGCCGAAATGGACGCAATGATGTATAAGATTGAGGGCGAAGACCTCTACCTCATCGGCACCAGCGAGCACTCCATGATAGGCAAGTTCATCGACCAGATAATCCCCGAGGAAAAGCTTCCCCAGACTCTCACCAGCTACTCTCCCTGCTTCCGCAAGGAGAAGGGCGCCCACGGCATCGAGGAGCGCGGCGTTTACCGCATCCACCAGTTCGAGAAGCAGGAGATGATCGTCGTCTGCAAGCCCGAGGAAAGCATGGACTGGTACGAAAAGATGTGGCGCTATTCCGTTGAGCTGTTCCGCTCCATGGAGATCCCCGTACGCCAGCTGGAATGCTGCTCCGGCGACCTTGCCGACCTGAAGGTCAAGTCCTGCGATATCGAGGCATGGTCTCCCCGTCAGCAGAAGTATTTCGAGGTCTGCTCCTGCTCCAACCTTGGTGATGCACAGGCACGCCGTCTTAAGATGCGCGTAAAGGGTGAGGACGGCAAGATGTATCTGCCTCACACCCTGAACAACACCGTCGTTGCTCCTCCCCGTATGCTTATCGCATTCCTTGAAAACCACCTGCAGGCAGACGGCAGCGTTACCATCCCCGAGGCACTCCGTCCCTACATGGGCGGCACTGAAGTTCTTATTCCCAAGCACTGATAGAAATTTAATAAAAAATGTTGCCGTAATTGCGGCAATGGTGTATATTAAAGTGTCTGCAAAAATCAGATATAGTGCTATTTAATTTTTTTGGTAAAGAAAGGAAAAAACAAAATGAAAAAGTTCCTCGCAGAGTTTAAAGAGTTTGCAATGCGCGGCAATGTCCTCGACATGGCAGTCGGCGTTGTAATCGGCGGTGCATTCACCGCAATCATCACCGCAATTGTTGAAAATCTGCTTACCCCCATCATCGGTCTGTTTATGCCCAACGGCAGCTTCGCAGAATGGGCACCCGGCGGCTTCGGTCTGGGCGCAGTTATCAACGCAATCATCGTCTTCATCCTCACCGCACTTGTTGTCTTCATTATCGTAAAGGCAATCAACAAGGCATCTTCCATGAAGAAGGAAGAGGTTGTGGAAGAGGTCGAAGAGGCAGAGCCCGCACCCACCACCGAAGAGCTTCTTGCAGCAATCCTCGAAGAGCTCAAGGCAAACAAGTAATTATATAGTACATATATAAAAAACTACCCGTCTCAAGACGGGTAGTTTTTTTATCTTAATATTTCAATCAGTCTTCCGATTTGCCCTCTTCCTG
>JAZLGD010000184.1:0-2894 GCA_045616105.1 Oscillospiraceae bacterium
GGGTTATCCTGCTTGATGAGAGCAAGAGCATCACGGTAGCGGCCTTCGCCTGCCATGCGGATATAACCCTGAACTGCGATATGTGCCGGGCAAGCTGCCTTACAGGGAGCTGTACCGGTGTCGTAGCAGTTAATCTGGTTATCGTCCTTGTAGTTTTCATTCCACATGTGCTTGCCCCATCTGTTTTCTGCGGGGTCGAGAGCCTTGGGATATTCAACTGCGGAGCCGTCCTTCTTGCAGAGCTTCTGGCCCAGCTTTGCAGCGCCTGCAGGACATACTTCAACACACTTGCCGCATGCTACGCACTTTTCGGTTTCGACATGTGCACGGTAAGCGGATGCGGAGAGGTTGGGAGTATTGAACAGCATTGCGGTACGCAGAGCGTAGCAAACGCCGACTGCGCAGTTACAGATTGCGAAAATCTTGTCCTCGCCGTCGATGTTGGTAATCTGATGTACATAGCCTTCATCTTCTGCGCGCTGGAGGACTTCCATAACCTGCTCGTAAGAAGCGTTGGAAATGCCATCCTTGCCGGTCTCGTCGCAGTAACGAGCAGTATCGCCGACAGCGATGCACCAGTACTCGGGCATATCGCCGGAGCCGCGGCCATTGTGGGATTCACAGGTACGGCAGGAGCAGCGACCGATTGCATAGTAGTCATACTTCTTCAGCCAGTGAGAGAGGTACTCAACTGAAACGGACTTGCTTTCGTGCTCAATTGCCTTCTCAACGGGGATTACGTGCATACCGATACCGGAACCGCCGGGAGGTACAAGCTGAGTAATGCCTTCAAGAGGAAGACGGGTCATGTTGTTGAAGAACTCAGTTACTTCGGGGTATTTGTTGATCTGAGTCTGCTTCATATTAAGGAATTCTGCTGCGCCGGGAACAAAACGAGGCAGTATGTACTGCTTGGTACGGGTGGGATTTTCCCAGTTGTACTCGATGATACCGACTTCGCTCATTTCCTGCATCTTTGCTTCAAGTGCAGACTTTTCCCAACCGGTCTTCTCTACCATCTCTTCGAGGGTGATGGGAACGCGCTTGTCGGGCATCTTGAGAGCGATTTCCACCATATCGTCATCAAGGATGTTGCACAGACCCCAGTATTCGGGATCGTCCTCGGTGATTTTCTTGATGCCGAGCTGCTGGAGAGCGCGGTCAGTCATCTTTTTACCGAGCTTAAATAGGTTCTCTTTGTTTGTTACCATGAACTAAACTCCTTTCGAATATGTCAAAAAATATCGATTTACAATAGTCCAAGTTAATTATAGCACAAACTTGTCGGATTTCAATACAAAATAATTCTTTATCCCGCTATTGTTACACTAAAAATCTCCCTGTTTTTCCTTTAAAACAGTTTATTGACTGGTAAAGGCTTTTATGATAATTTGTATCAGAGGTGTCAATTCATGATAGGTTCGTATTTCAAAAAGCTTGCAAGGCAGAATAACATGAAAACAAAGCACGGTGTCGCTTATGGAGACTTTCGCGGCTATGCTGTCACATTTCGTGACGGAAACGGCACCAAATTCATAGATATTACGACAAGCTTCCCCGAATTTGCGGACAGAGCCGCTCTGCAGAGCGAGTTGAGATGCGTAAACCTTCTCAAGCAATATAACATCCGTGAGCTGAGGTTTTACGATGAGCGCATCGAGATAGTTTTCCTTGATGTTCTCAGCACACGAAAAAAACTGCTCAGCTTTATTGACTACTTCTTCCCTCTTCTGGACAGATACAACGCATCCAAGGTAAATATCTGCCCGAGATGCGGTCAGGAGCTCGGTTACGGCAGCGGATGGATGCTGCTTGATGATGTCGCTTATCACATGCACGACACTTGCATGGACAGCATGAAAATGCAGACCGAGCGCGAGATAGCTGCCGAACGCGAAGCAGACGACGGCTCGTATCTTACCGGTGCAATCGGCGCTCTTGTCGGTGCGTTAATCGGAGCCGTTCCCATAGCTGCTCTGCGATACTTCGGCTACTCGGCGTTTATTTTTGCATTCCTGATCGGTCTGATTTCATGTCTCGGGTATAGAATTGCCGGCGGAAAAAACGCAAGAGGAAAGTTTCTCACAGTCTTCGTCTGCTCTATTATAGGCATTTTGCTCGGTGTTTTCGGTTCGGATGCCGTATACATGATGCTTGCCATTAAAAACGGTCAGCTCAGTCCCATGACAAACAAGGATATCATTCCCGGTATATTCTATCTTCTTGCCACAAACGAGGAATACGCAAGCGACTGCGATGTAAGCATCTTCCTGTATACCATCCTTGCCGTTATGGGCATGATCGGTGTATTAAGAAACAGACGCAGGAAGTTGAAAATAAGGACTTTGGAATGAACAAGAAGGCGTGATCATTTCACGCCTTTTCTGCATTAACGGGCTGTCAGGCACGGACTTCATCTGCTGCCTCTCTTTGCCTTAAATCACAGCATCGGAGATTTACATGGACAGCAAGAAAAAATACAGGAAAACATTATTGGCATGCTATCTGGGCTTTGTTACTCAGGCAATATGTGCAAACTTCGTTCCTCTGTTATTCATAACATTCCACAACGCATACGGAATAAGCTTTGACAAATTGGCGCTGCTCTCAACCTGCTTTTTCCTCACCCAGCTGCTTGTCGATTTAATCTGTTCAAAAATCGTGGACAGAGTAGGATACAGAGCGTGTATTGTCGCAGCTGAAATCACATCCGGTCTCGGTCTTGCGGGACTCGCATTTATCCCGGAGCTGGCAGTTTCCCCATTTTCGGGTGTCCTGATCTGCGTAATCATTTACGCAATAGGCAGCGGACTTACAGAGGTTTTGGGAAGTCCGATAATAGAAGCATGCCCGTTTGAAAACAAAGAAGGTATGATGAGCCTGCTTCACTCCTT
>JAZLGD010000185.1:0-15817 GCA_045616105.1 Oscillospiraceae bacterium
TTCAATGTCTTCTGTCGATAATTGCGCTGGAATATTGCTTCCGACTATGGAAAAATCAGAACTTTTCACCTCTGTTTTGACCAGTGGTCCGTTCCCCAAAAAGAGTTTTTCTATTGGACACGGTCCGGATAAGCGATATTATCTTGAGTGCAGGTCAATTAAGACTTGTCAGTTTGAGTAAACTATGGTAAAATAATTGCCGTTAATTTTGTAATAAACTTTAAGGAGCTGTAATAGAGATGTCTGGACATTCCAAATGGCACAATATACAGAAAACCAAGGGCGCAGCAGATGCAAAGCGCGCTCAGGCTTTCACAAAGATTGCCCGAGAAATGATAGTTGCTGTCAAGGAAGGCGGCAGCGGCGATCCCAATAATAACTCCCGACTGGCTGCAGTTATTACTAAGGCAAAGGCCGCAAATATGCCTAACGATAATATTAAGCGTACTATTGATAAGGCTCTCGGCGCAGGTAACACAGATAACTTCGAAAAGATTGTATATGAAGGCTACGGTCCTTCCGGTGTTGCAGTTATTGTTGAGACCATGACCGACAACCGCAACCGTACCGCAGGCGAAATCAGACACTACTTTGATAAGTACGGCGGAAACATGGGTGCAGCAAACTGCGTATCATGGTCTTTCGATAAGAAAGGCGTTATCGTTATTGATAACGAGGACGAAGAGCTTGATGAAGATACTGTTATGATGGAAGCTCTTGACGCAGGCGCAGAGGATTTTGAGCCTGATGGAGAGACCTTCGTTGTATACACCAAGCCCGACGATGTAGCCCCTGTTGCTGACAAGATTACTGCCGCAGGCTATAAGCTTCTCTCTGCTCAGGTTGAGATGCTGCCTCAGAACGGCTACATCACCCTCACCAGCGAAGACGATATCAAGAACATGCAGAAGATGCTCGATATGTTCGAGGATAACGACGATGTTCAGAACGTCTGGCATAACTGGGAAGAGTAATAAAATCAATAAAAAACCACATTCCAAAAGGAATGTGGTTTTTGTATTGTATAAAGGCAACCACGGGCTATGCCCGTGGGATAAAAAAGGCTAAGCCTATGAGTAGAAAAGATAAACCTCCAACGGTACAATAGGAGATGGTTTGCCGACCACATCTGAAGTAACGAAGGAGGAATATCAGTGATAAAGAAAAAAGAAGAAACGGACAGCTTGGCGCATACACGCTGGAACTGTAAGTATCATATAGTGTTTGCGCCAAAATACCGCAGACAAGTGATATATGGGCAGATAAAATCAGACATCGGAAGTATCATACGGAAATTATGTGAGTACAAGGGAGTAGAAATACTAGAAGCAGAGGCTTGCCCGGATCACATTCATATGCTGGTGAGTATCCCACCGAAATACAGTGTATCACAGTTCATGGGATATCTCAAAGGAAAAAGTTCATTAATGATATTTGATCGGCATGCAAATTTGAAGTACAAGTACGGCAATCGGCAATTTTGGTGTAAGGGATATTACGTGGACACAGTAGGTAGAAATAAGAAGGCGATTGCAGAGTATATCCGAAATCAATTGGCAGAGGATAAGATATCGGATCAATTAACGATAAAGGAATACTACGACCCGTTTACGGGTGAGCCGGTTAATAAGAGCAAATAAAAGCAGCCCCACTTGGTGGGGCCGCTCGTAAGCGTATGCGGTCGGCAGACCGTTTCACCGCACCTTGAGGTGCGGCCATATTATCCCCTTATAGGGGAAGAGCAGGCCACCCGTATAACGGGTGGCCCTGACTTTATGTTTGTTTACCAGGTAACGCTACCGCCCATGTCAAGAGGGGCGATGCATATATATGTTCTGCCAACGCTGAGATTGAGGGGAGTACCGTCGGTAAGTGTGTAGTGGAAATTGTCAGCTAAATCATTACGGCTCCAGTTGATTTCAACATACTTGCCGCCTGTTGCAAGGTAGCCTGTGCCGGAGCCGGTAAGGTCCATGTCCTTCAGAGGCTTGCCGACATTATCAACAATTTTATAGGGAACATTGAGAATTAAAACGTTTGCGATATCTATGAAAGTGCTGTCTGTGCGGTCTTTGTATTCAGTGCCGGACATATAAGCATTGTAGCACTGTTTGTCTTCGTTATATATAAACTCAGTCTTTGTGGAGTTTATGTACTGAACGGTGAAGTTGGCGGATTCTTTCTCGCACTGGTTAACAGCATTTTCGGCAAACGAAAGGCCGTAGCTGGTGTCGTATCCATCTTCATGCTCAATACGGTTATGTGCTTTCGCATACTCTGAAAGCTTTGTACCGTTAATCATTGCTCGGTGTTCCATTGCGGTGCTGCCGGACTCACGGAAGAATCCTGGTGCGTCACCCAGTTTAAGCTGGTCAATGTTATCAATACCGCACTGTTCCAAATAGTTATATGTATAGCTACTGGCACCCCAATGGACATAAATTCCGTCATATGCCAATGCGAGGTCTGAATAACAGGGCCTGCAGCTGCGGATATGACCGATATCAAAGCCTTCAACATCGCTAAATATTGCCATAAGTCTGGTGATGTCACCCTCGACAAGTGCTTCGTAGATGATTGAGGCATGGGAAAGTCCTACTGATGGGCGTGCAACAGCATGATTATTAATCATTATGCAGTAAGGGCGAGCTGAGCTTATATCCTTATCAAGCTTTTCGCCGGTAAGAGGATTTATAAGCCGTTTTGGTGATGAAATGTCTTCTGTAGCGACAGGATCAGAAGCATTCTTAATGTCGTTATTTCTTATGATTCCGCCAATAATAAAACCTAAAACGATTACAGCTGCCAGTATCAAGGCGATTGTCTTTTTCTTGCTCAATATTATCTCCTCACAATCCGTTTAAAATTGTACAAACATTTTACTACTTATATATGCTATTGTCAAATCAATATAATTGTGCTAATATGCCTTTCGGAGATGATTTTATGAACACTTATGAACAGATAAAATCTGAAGCAAATAAGGCAATTACAGAGCTTTTCGATAAGTCAAAGCTTAAAGCAGGAGACCTGATTGTTATTGGCTGCTCGTCCAGCGAAATTTTGGGTGAGCATATCGGTAAAGGCTCCTCACCCGATGCAGCAAAGGCTGTGCTGGACGGTGTTATGCCGTTTGTGAAGGAGAAAGGCTTGTTTCTCGCTGCTCAGTGCTGTGAGCATTTGAACAGAGCTCTTGTAATCGAAAGGGAAGCCGCAGAGAAATTCGGATATGATGAAGTTTGTGTGCGCCCCATGCCCAAAGCGGGAGGCTCGTTTGCAACAGCTGTCTATGATAGCCTTTCCGAACCTGTTGTAGTTGAGCATATCAAGGCTAAAGCCGGTCTGGATATCGGCTGCACACTTATCGGAATGCACCTAAGAGATGTAGCAGTTCCTCTAAGGCTCTCGGTTAAGAAAATCGGCGAAGCTCATTTAAATGCAGCATTCACCAGACCGAAGCTTATTGGCGGAGAAAGAGCTCAGTATCCTGAAAAAATAAGATAAGAAGGTCAAATGACCTTCTTATCTTATTTTTATTCCGCTTTTAATCAATACGTCCTCGAGCGTTTCTAAGTTTTTTTCACTCATTGATGTTAGCGGCAGCCTTGCATTTCCGACGTCGAAACCGGCTAAATTCATTGCCGCCTTAATCGGAATAGGATTTGTTTCTATGAACAGGGTGGAGAACAAACAGTTGTATCTTGTGAACATTTCCGAGGCCTCAGCAAATTTACCCGCAAGGCAGAGATTGCAGATTTTTGAAACAATTCCGGGAACGATATTTGATGCAACGGATATGACGCCAAGTGCACCGAGGGCCATCATAGGGACCGTATTGTCGTCATTTCCGCTCCAGACATATAAATCATCGCCGCAAAGAGCTCTTGTTGCCGCAAATAAGCTGAAATCACCGGATGCCTCCTTAACGCCGTTAATATTCGGGTGTTTAGATAGCTCTTTATAGGTTTCTGCTTTTATGCCTATACTCGTTCGACTTGGTACATTGTATAGAACCATAGGAATATCAACGCGGTCTGCAACGTATGTAAAGTGCTCGATCAGGCCTTTTTGTGTTGTTTTATTGTAGTAAGGTGTTACCATTAAAACGCCGTCAGCGCCATAGTGCTTTGCGTTCTTTGCATTTTTCAGCGCTTTTTTTGTATCGTTACTGCCGATACCCGCGATAATCTTCATTCTGCCGTCATTATATTTGCATGCAAAATCTATCAGGCTTTCTTGCTCATATTGCGTCATTGTTGCGTTTTCGCCTGTCGTGCCGCAAACAACAAGGGCCTCGGTGTTATTATCATATTGAAAATCAATAAGTTCTTCCATCTTGGAATAGTCTATGCCGTTTTCGCTGAATGGAGTAACAATTGCGGTGCAGGAGCCTTTGAATATCGGTGTTTTGAACATAATTAGCCTCCTTAATGCGTTATATTCCAATTCTATTACCTTTATGAGAACAATATGACACCGCCTTGTTGCTTGAAATTGAATTGCTGCGGTATTATAATAAATATTATGTAAATTAATATGAGGAATTACTATGCCGAATATTATTAAGAAAATGTTTATATGTGTGCTTACAGCTGCGATGGTTTTTCCCGTTTTTACACAGACTTCGTATGCCAAAAAGGAAGAACTCAGTTTGCCATACCTGGAGCTTCCGGTAACGGTTGAAACTATTACTGTCGGATTAAGATCCGGAAGCTCTGCACTTTACGAAGCAAAGCTTCAAAACAGGGTAGGAAGCGGTTATAATTTCGGATATTTCGACATTACCCGTTCTTTCAGAACGCTGGGCTATACCTTTGCTAATGCGATTTCCGTACGAGGCGATTCCGGCTTTAACCTTAATGAAGAAACCTATGTCGGTTCTTGGCATATTCTGCTGAATTATTACTATTCCGATTTTGATAACGCAAAGAGCTCGGCAACTTCAGTTGGAGGCTTTCCGGCTTATATCAACGGGCAGTACCGTGTGATGATTGGCGCATATGCTGATAAAGAATCTGCGGACAAGGCGATTCAAAAGGGAGGCTACACAGGAAGCGCATACACGGGCAGCTCTTCATCTTTATTGATTGCCGAAACAAACACTGCAAATCTTCTGTTTATGTATGATAATCCCGGCAGCCATAAGCTTGCGATTTTCCCGTTAACCGACGGTCAGGATGAAGAAACGTGGTTCTCAGGCTATTACTACCGTGGAGCGTTTGAATTCACAAAGAAAGACAATGGCGCTATCAATGTCACAAACTATGTCGATCTGGAAAGCTATGTAGGCGGTGTTCTACCATATGAGATGAATGGCGCCTGGCCGCTTGAAGCATTGAAATCCCAAGCTGTATGTGCAAGAACTTATGCAATCAATAATTTGAACTCCTATGCACGGAACGGTTATGATGTTCGCTCTGATACATACAGTCAGGTTTATAGGGGAATAACCGAGAGTACTGATACAACAGTCGAGGCGGCAGAGGTTACTTCGTGTGAGTATGCGCGATATAAGGGTGCAATCTGCAAGGTGTATTATATGTCCTCTGACGGCGGTACTACAGAAAGCGGAGAGAATACTTTCAAGCAGCGCAGAGATTACCTCAGCGCGGTCAAAGATCCGTTTGAAAGTGATATTGAGCATTTCAACGAAACTTGGGAAATAAGATATACTCCTTTTGCAATCACAAGTAAGCTGAACAGCCGCGGATATGAAATGGCAGTGGTCTGCGATATAGTTCCTACTGTTTCAGATTCCGGTAATGTAATAGCGCTTAAGTTTACTGATATAAACGGCAGGGAAGCAGAAATATTCAATGTTGACTGCTACAAAATTCTCGGGTTAAACAGCCTGAACTATACTGTTTCAAAGACCACTGACGAAGAAAATGAAAAAACAATAACTTTTGTATTTGACGGTCACGGTTGGGGTCATAATTGCGGTCTGAGCCAGTGGGGATCGTACTCCATGGCTGAATACCACGGCAAAAACTATAATGAAATAATTGATTACTACTTTAGCGGAGCATATGTAAAATGAAAAAATCAGATTTTTACTTTGATCTGCCTGAGGAACTTATCGCGCAGACACCGCTTGAAAAGCGCGATACATCGAGGCTTTTGCATCTTGATAAATCCTCGGGAGAAATAATGCACGGTCACTTTTATGATATTAAAAAGTACCTTAAGCCGGGAGATTGCCTTGTTCTTAATGACTCCAGAGTTTTGCCTGCAAGACTTATCGGAGCTCGCCCTACGGGCGGCAGCGTTGAGCTTGTGCTGCTAAAGGATTTGGGCGACGGATGCTGGGAATGCCTAAGCCGTCCGGGCAGAAAGACGAAACCGGGGCAGGAAATAATCTTTGGTGATGGTGAGCTTACAGCAACTGTACAAAGTGTTGTTGAGGGAGGTAACCGTATTGTAAAGTTCCACTATACGGGAGTATTCCTCGAAACACTTGAACGGCTTGGAAAAATGCCGCTTCCTCCGTATATCAAGGAAGAGCTCAAAGACTCCGAACGCTATCAGACCGTGTATTCACGTGAGCTCGGAAGTGCGGCGGCACCTACAGCAGGTCTGCACTTCACGAAAGAACTTCTCAATGATATAGCGGAAATGGGCGTTAAAATCTGCTACGTCACTCTCCACGTAGGACTTGGCACATTCCGCCCTGTTAAAGAGGACGAGATTGAAAATCACGATATGCACTCTGAGTTTTGCATGGTACCTGAGGAAACCTCCCGCATTGTTACTGAGACAAAGAAAGCAGGAGGCAGAGTTGTAGCGGTTGGTACAACCTCGTGCAGAACTCTCGAAAGCTTTTCTGAGGCTGACGGTACACTTCCTGTTACATCCGGATGGACAAATATTTTCATATATCCCGGATATAAGTTTAAATGTATTGACGCTTTGATTACAAATTTTCATCTGCCTGAGAGTACACTGATAATGCTTGTTTCCGCACTTGCCGGCAGAGAAAATGTCCTGAATGCGTATAAGATTGCCGTTGAAGAACGCTACCGTTTCTTCTCGTTCGGCGATGCGATGATGATTGAGTAAAGTGGTGAATAAATGTATAAGTTACTGAAAGAAGAAGGTCACGCAAGACGCGGCGAATTTGAAACTCCCCACGGCACTGTCCAGACACCCGTTTTTATGAATGTTGGTACTTTGGGCGCTATTAAAGGGGCCCTTTCTGCTGCTGATTTAAAAAATATCGGCTGTCAGGTTGAACTTTCCAACACCTATCATCTGCACATACGCCCGGGCGATGAGCTGATAAAGGAGATGGGTGGTCTTCATAAGTTCATGACATGGGACGGCCCAATCTTAACCGATTCGGGTGGATTTCAGATATTCTCCCTTGCTACTTTACGAAAAATCACAGAAGAGGGCGTTAAATTCAATTCCCATGTTGATGGCAGACACATTTTCATGGGGCCTGAGGAAAGCATGAAAATTCAGGCAAACCTCGGCTCTGATGTTGCCATGGCTTTTGATGAATGCGTCAAGATACCGTCGCCTAAGGATTATGTGGAAAAATCGTGCGACAGGACTTACCGTTGGCTCGAAAGATGCAAGAAAGCCCTTGCTGAATATAATTCAATGGATGATGCCGTGAACCCCGGTCAAATGCTCTTCGGTATTAATCAGGGCGCAACATTTAAGGACCTGAGAATTTCCCACATGAAGAAGATTGCCGAGCTTGATTTGCCGGGCTATGCGATAGGTGGCCTTGCTGTCGGAGAAAGCCATCAGGAGATGTACGACACAATTGAAGCGGTGGAGGAGTATATGCCCAAGGACAAGCCTCGCTACCTTATGGGTGTCGGAACTCCCGGCAATATAATCGAAGGTGTTGCACGCGGCGTAGATTTCTTTGATTGCGTTATGCCTGCGCGAAACGGCCGCCACGGACATCTTTTTACATGGAACGGAATAATTAACATCAAAAATGAAAAATATGCACGCGACGATCGCCCAATTGATCCGATGTGCGATTGCCCGGTGTGTCGCCGCTATAACAGAGCTTATATCAGACATCTGTTCAAGGCTGAGGAGATGCTCGCGATGCGCTTTGCGGTAATGCACAACCTTTATTTCTACAACAAACTGGCGGAGAATATCAGAGTGGCCCTTGATGAAGGCAATTTTGCTGAATTCCGCGGTAAGTATTCAAAACTGCTGGATACAAGAATATAAGGAATTAAAAATACTTGAAATTGCATTACTTTGTATGTATAATCATACTTGCGAATAAAATTATAATTTAAGGAGATAAATAATGCCAAATAACAATACTTCCATGCTTATTATCCTTGTTGTTTTCTTCGTTTTGATGTGGTTGCTGATGATCAGACCCGAGAAGAAAAAACAGCAGAAAGTTGAAGAAATGCGCAAGGCGCTCACAGTCGGAAATGAAGTTGTTACAATCGGTGGAGTTATGGGCAAGGTTGTTCATGTAACTGAAGAAACTGTCACCATCGAGACCGGTGAAGACAGAGTTCGCATCCAGTTCAAGAAGAATGCAATAGCAACTAATGTCAAAGCTGAAGCTGCCGAAGCTGCGGCCAAGAAGTAATTAAATAAGAATATTTTTCCTCCCGGATAATAAGATGTACAAACCATCATTTTTATTCGGGAGGAATTTTTATGCCTAAAAAAAGAAGAAGAGCTAAGACACAAAAGTTTGGCGACAGGCTTATAATCGGCATAGCCGCGGGGCTGATTTCGGCAGCAATACTGCTTGCGATTTTTTCGTTTACGGTTTATAAAGGCTTGCTCGGTTTGAACGCTTCAAACGTGATTGCGATTGCGGTAAATGTAATAAGCTCAATGTTGTGTGGCGCGTGGGTTACGAAGAGAGGGGAAGGGGACATAATAAAATGCGGTCTGCTCCCGGGCATAATTTTTGGTTTCATAATTTCAATACTTGCGCTTTCAATCCAAATTGAAGCCTTTTCGATGCGTGAATCCTTGAAAATTTTGATGATTTCCGCGGCAGGAAGCACAATGGGCAGTGGGCTGAAATTGTGCACAAGTAACAAAAAGTATCATAAATAACACTATTTGCAATCATGGTATTACAAGCGGTAATCTACTGTAATCAGTTTACATAATTTTGTTTGGCGGCCATATATTGTGCTAAAGCAAGTGACGGTGCGCAAAATATGGCGATAATATGCTCTGGTTTTCAACTACTTTGCCGTAATAGGTAATGGTGTTAACATAATATTGTTTACATAATATTATGACATAATTAACAAAAATTATTGAATTTTTTAAAAACACTTGATTACAAAATGATTTTGTATTATATTTTCATTACAACATAATTATGTAAATTCGATTATTATTCTCTGCTTGATTTGAAGACTAAGGAGATACGTGTTGAATTTACTTGCAAAACTCAGAAACGGCAGATCTTTAAGGAAGAGTCGCGGAGGTCTTACGGTTATTTTAATCGCACTTCTTGTCGGCGCTTTTCTCTTCTGGTTTTACGGTGCTGCCGCTTATTCATGTTTAAATAACAGGTTTTCAAATGCGTGGTTTTGTATCATTTACACCGCAATTTTTGCGTTCTTGATGTTTTCTGCGTTTTCACAGCTTGGTACGCTGTTGATTATTCTGAACGATACCGCATTTGAATTTCTGATGATTCTTTTTTCTTCAACGAAAATTCCGACCATTTCGTCGAAATTTTCTCTGAAAGATTTTTTGCTGCTGTCTTTGCAGGAGTTTCTGATTATTGCATTTACAATGCTTTTTTCATATAGAGCTTTGGCTGTCTCAAACGAACTTGTGAGGAGAACGGTCACTGATAAGAAATATTTTGCATCAGTATCAGCAAATTTTGTTCTGTTTCTGACATTTCTTATTTTATTTGTGATTATATGCTTTACTGCATTTTGAAATTTGACTGTTAAATAGAAAGGGGGTAAATGAATGCTTAGTTCCGAATCATACAGTGTTTTTGAAAAATATCTTGTTGAAGTTAAAAAAGCATCTCAGAATACCCTTAGCTCCTACCTTCGCGATATAAGACAGTTTATCGCATACATTGACGCACATTCCGGAGTAAACATTGATGAGGCCACAGATGATGATCTTGCCGGTTATATTGCATTTCTGCGTGATTCCGGTAAGTCGGTTGCAACTGTGTCAAGAGTTATTGCTTCTCTTAAGTGCTTTTACAGCTATCTTGTTACTGAAGGGTATATGAAAGATAATCCTGCTTCCAAGCTTGTTCCCGACAAGAATAAGCAGAAGCTTCCGCAGATACTTACCAGCAAGGAAGTTGAGCTTTTGCTTGAACAACCCTCGTGTACCGACGCAAAGGGCTATAGGGATAAAGCGATGCTTGAGCTTCTGTATGCAACAGGTATCAGAGTAACTGAGCTTATATCTCTTGATATAACCGATGTTAATACTGCTGCCGGCGTTGTAAAGTGTACAGGCAAGGAGAGGGAACGATTCATTCCGCTTTACCCTGCGGCGGTTAAGGCGCTTTCCGAGTACATTGAATTCGTAAGACCTCAGATGATTGCACTGCCCAGCGAGCCTGCACTCTTTGTCAATGTAAGTGGTGACAGAATGTCGCGTCAGGGCTTCTGGAAGATTATCAAGTCATATCAGCAGAAGGCTCATATTGAAAAGACTATAACTCCCCATACTCTGCGCCATTCCTTTGCAGCGCATCTGCTTGAAAACGGCGCAGACCTTAAGTCCATTCAGGAAATGCTCGGACATGCAGATATATCTTCAACGCAGATATATTCCCAGCTTGTCAAAAAGCAGCTCAAGGATGTTTACAACAAGGCTCACCCCAGAGCGTAAATAAGTTGATAAAAAGACCGTATCTCAGAAGATGCGGTCTTTTTTATTGCTATATACATTATATTGTGGTAAAATCATTAGTCAGGATGTGATTAAATGCGAATATTGGGTATTGACCCCGGCCTTGCGACCGTGGGCTTCAGTGTTGTTGATTGTGAAAAGAATAAAATGAAGCTTGTAACCTGCGGAGTCATATCTACTCCCGCTCATACCTCGCTGTCCAGTCGCCTTGACCGGATATATGATGATATGGAGGAACTTATCAAAACCTTCAATCCTGATGTAATGAGCATTGAAGAACTGTTTTTCAACACCAATATCACAACCGGTATTGCAGTTGCACATGCAAGGGGAGTAATACTCCTTTCAGCGTATAAACTGGGGGTCAGGGTTTTTGAATACACACCGCTTCAGGTCAAGCAAGCGGTTGTAGGCTACGGAAGAGCGGAAAAAAAGCAGGTAATTGATATGGTTAAGCGAATTTTAAATCTTCCGGCCGCCCCAAAGCCTGACGATGCGGCTGACGCTGTGGCGTTGGCAATCTGCCATGCAAGAAGCTCAACCTCACTTTTGAGTAATAAAGGAGACAGTGAAGTATGTTCTACCATATAGAAGGCGTTGTTTCAGAAATTGATATTAATCTTGCGGTTATAGATTGCGGCGGTGTCGGTTATGCAATAAATACAACGGCAAATACCCTGTCTCAGATACATGTAAAAGAAAAAGCCAAGCTTTATATCAGCGAGTGTATTAAAGAAGACGCATTTGACCTTTACGGCTTTGCCACGCTGAGCGAGAAGCGCTGCTTCGAAATGCTTAGAACTGTATCCGGTATCGGACCTAAGGCGGCACAGTCGATCCTGGCCGCAAACACGCCGGAAAGCCTTGCGGTTGCGATAATGAACGGCGACGATAAGGCGATATCAGCAGCTCAGGGTGTTGGCAAAAAAATTGCTCAGCGCGTCATTCTTGAACTTAAGGACAAGATCAGTAAGGAAGCCGGAAGTGTTGCAAACGAAATGCCTGCAGTTCTTTCACCTGCTGACGGAGATGCGCGCAGCGATGCTATTACGGCGCTTATGGTACTCGGCTATTCAGCTCCCGAGATTAACAGCGCTTTGCGCGGCGCAGATATAAGCGGTATGTCTGCTGAGCAGATTATTAAGCTTACACTTAAGAAAATGGTAAAGTAGGAGGTGCACAATGAGCATTAACTTTTCAGACGGGCTTGAAGACGAACAGTTAGTAACAAGCTCCGGCGTGCTTCCCGAAGACTCAAATGAGGGCTCATTGCGCCCCAGAACAATAAGTGAATATATAGGACAGGAAAAGGCAAAGGATAACCTCAGCATATTTATTGATGCTGCAAGACTCAGAAACGAGCCCCTTGATCATGTTTTGCTTCACGGCCCTCCGGGACTCGGCAAGACAACTCTTGCTGCCGTCATTGCAAACGAGATGGGCGTTAATATGCGCATAACCTCAGGACCTGCGATTGAAAAGCCGGGCGATCTTGTTGCCATGCTTACAAATCTGAACGAGGGTGATATCCTATTTGTAGATGAGATCCATCGTCTTAACAGAGCGTACGAAGAGATTCTTTATCCCGCAATGGAGGACTATGCAATTGACATTATCCTCGGAAAAGGTCCCTCGGCCAACTCTCTGCACCTTGAACTGCCTAAATTTACCCTTATCGGCGCAACAACACGCTCAGGTCAGCTTACCGCACCTCTGCGCGACAGGTTTGGCGTCTCTCTGCGCCTTGAACTCTATACACCTGATGAGCTGAGGCGTATTGTAGAGCGCTCAGCGGGCATTCTTGCTGTTGACATTGACAGGGATGGTGCTTACGAGATTGCTTCGCGTTCAAGAGGAACACCCCGTATTGCAAACAGAATGCTTCGACGAGTGCGAGACTTTGCACAGGTAAGAGCCGACGGAGTTATCACAAAAGAGGTTGCCGATATGGCACTCTCAAGGCTGGAGGTTGATAAACTGGGTCTTGACTCTCTTGACAGACGTATGCTCCGCAGCATTATTGAGTTTTATGGCGGAGGTCCCGTCGGCCTTGAAACTCTTGCGGCAACAATAAACGAAGAAGCTGTTACGCTGGAAGACGTTTATGAGCCGTATCTTCTGCAAAACGGATTCCTCACCAGAACACCGCGCGGAAGATGTGTAACAAGAAAGGCATATGCTCACCTGGGGATTGAATATTTGGGTCAGCAGGAAATCGACATTTGAGCAAAATGTGCTGAAAAGCATTGAAAATTGTAGCTTTTTCTATTGACTTTATCTAATTTGTAATATAATATAATAGAAAAGATTGAAATAAATGAGTTTTTATGTTTAATTACACAGAACTTGATGATAATGTATTACAGAAGCTTGCAAATGACGGTGACCGTAATGCCGAAGAGCAGCTCGCAATACGTTATACCCGTTTGGTTCGCATCTGCGCAAGACCTCTGTTTCTTGCAGGGGGAGACAGTGAGGACCTTATTCAGGAAGGAATGTTCGGACTGCTCTCCGCAATAAGACAGTTTGACCCCTCAATGAGCACAGCGTTTAAAACCTATGCGGAGTTTTGCATAAAAAACAGACTGCTGTCTGCAGTAAAATCCGCAGCAAGATTAAAGCATATACCCCTTAACGATGGCATCTCGCTTGATGCCATACTCTCGGACGAATCCCAGATCCCCTTGTCGGCGTACACCGAACTTTTTCAGCGTTCACCTGAAGAACTGGTTCTGGCCAGAGAGAACAAAAAAGAGCTCGAGTTATCATTCACAAAATGCCTTTCAAAGCTTGAGAAGAAAGTGCTGACGCATTATCTTGAAGGCTTAAGCTATGATGAGATTGCAAGCGCAATCGGTAAAGACCCAAAGGCTGTTGATAACGCAGTTCAAAGGATTAGGCGCAAACTGGCGCAAAACCTCACCCCGAGCGATATCAGCTTAGGCTGAACGCATATAATTAGCCGATAAGGCAAGTTTTTTTCAAAAGAGAGGATTCGAAATGTACGAAGACAAGACCTTAGTTTGCAAAGAATGTGGTCAGGAGTTTGTTTTCTCCGCAGGCGAGCAGGAATTCTACGCAGAGCGCGGCTTCCAGAATGAGCCCCAGCGCTGCAAGGCATGTCGCGACGCACGCAAGAATGCTGCTCGTGGTCCCCGTGAGTTCTTTACTGCAGTCTGCGCAGCTTGCGGCGGCGAAGCAAAGGTTCCCTTTGAGCCCAAGTCCGACCGTCCTGTATACTGCAGCGAGTGCTTTGCAAAGATGAAGGAAGAGCAGGCCTGAGGAATAATCCTGCAGGAATAGAGTGGGACGCTCGTTAAGGCGCAGCGTCCCGTTCTTTTTTAAATTTTAATTAGGAGGCTTTTTATTATGTTGGATATTTTTGAAATCAGCAGAGAGAGCATAATCTCTGAGATACTTGAAGCTTATCCCGAAGCAATGCCCGTTTTCCAGGAACTCGGTATGCACTGCCTCGGCTGCGCACTTGCTACCAGCGAATCCATGGAAGCTGCATGCGCTGCTCACGGTGTTGACCCTGATGAGTTTATTATTAACCTTAAGGCTTACCTGATGGGTATTTCAAAATAAGTATTTGATTTTAATATCTTAATGATAAGAAGCCGGAATTGACCGGCTTTTTATCATATTCGGAGACTTATGAGTAAAAGACTTGACAAAATTGCATCCTATGTTGAAGACGGTATAGGTGTTGCCGATGTAGGTACCGACCACGGATATATACCCGTAATGCTGCGCAGGCGAGGATATGATGGCAATGTTATCGGAACTGATATAAACGAAGGCCCACTTAATAAAGCCCGCAGAAGCCTGTTGGAAGCGGGATTTGAGGATAGTGTTACCCTCAAGCTCTGTGACGGACTTGATGGCGTTGATCCGCAATCGGTTAACACTGTCATTGTAGCCGGAATGGGCGGCGACACAATAACGGGAATACTTGACAGAGCCGAATGGTGCGCAAGGGAAGACGTTCGACTTATTCTTCAACCAGTTACAAAGGCGGAGATTCTCAGATATTGGCTTGTAAACAATGAATTCTGCATAACAGAAGAAGCACTCGTAAAGGATAACGGAACTATATATCAGATTATCTGTGCAAAGCCCGGACAGAGTGAAAAATACTCTGATGCAGAACTTTTTACTGGTAAATTTGAACGAATAAAGGACGAAGATTCATTCTCGGAGCATATTGCCATTCATGTCAAGAGATTCAGATCTGCCGTCAGCAGTCTTGAAAAAACTGAGCGTAACGGACTTGAGGCGTGGATTGATATACTTAAGAACATACTCCTTGAATTGGAGGGCATAGATAAATGATAAGAGTTAGCGATGTATTTGCATATTTGAATGAGCTTGCTCCTGTTGAGCTCAAAATGGACTTTGACAATGTTGGAATACTGCTTGGAAACGAAGATCATGAAGTCAGAAAAGCACTTGTTGCTCTTGATATAACTGATGATGTGGTTGATGAGGCAATTTCATTAGGTGCAGATTTAATTGTTTCGCATCATCCTCTTATATTCGAGCCCTTGAAAAATGTGCTTAGCTCCGACTTGACAGGAAAAAAGATTATAAAGCTCATAAAGAACGATATTTCCGCAATCTGCATGCACACCAATCTTGATATTGCTGACGGCGGTGTCAACGATGCGCTTATCAGCGCACTGGGGGCTGCACCGTGCTCTTATCTTGAATATACAGGCACGGATATGCTTGGAAGAAAACATGGCTGTGGACGCATTGGGGAGCTTGAAAGAGCAATGACAATGCCTGAGTTTCTTGAAAAATGCAAGTCTGCTCTCAATGCAAACGGACTAAGATACCATGATGCAGGGCTTAAGGTAAAAAAACTTGCAGTTATGGGCGGCTCGGGCGGAAGCTGCGTTGAAATTGCCAAGAGCATGGGCTGTGATACCTATGTAACATCTGACATAAAATATAA
>JAZLGD010000186.1:0-33587 GCA_045616105.1 Oscillospiraceae bacterium
CAGCTGCAATCGACACTATGGATGACCTTAACACCCGCACCTTCCAGTGCTATGGCAGTGTTGATGTCAAGGGTGTTACGATTAAATGCACAGGCAATCACGGTAATCAGACAATCGAGCAGGCGCTTGCGAACTCCTGCAACTGCGCTTTCGCTCAGCTTTCTCTTGATCTCGGTGCTGATACCATTTCCGAATACGCACAGAAGCTTGGTATAACAACCTCCAACAAGCTTGATAATATCAATTCCGCTGTCGGTGCCTACGTAAAGGACGATTACAAGAGCGCCGCTCTTGCCTGGTCCGGCATTGGTCAGTCGGAGGACCTTGTTTGCCCCTACTCCATGCTGAGAATAGTATCAGCTGTTGCTAATAACGGCACAGTTGTTGAGCCCTCACTTTTGGGCGTATCTGAAAAAACGACTCCGCTTATTAACGCATCCACGGCAGGCAAGGTCAAATCAATGATGAACTACAACGTCATCTACAAATACGGTCAGAGCACCTTCCCCGGACTTGACATATGCGCAAAGACAGGTACTGCCGAGGTAACCACCAAGGGTGAAGGCGGCGAAAAAGCTCCCCACGGCTGGTTCGTCGGCTTCCTGAACAACGCAGAACACCCCTACGCCTTTGTTGTTCTTGTTGAAAACGGCGGAAGCGGTCTCGGTGCGGCAGGCTCGGTTGCAAACACCGTGCTTCAGGCCGCTGTTGCAAAATAATTTACTGGAGAAACAGACATGACAGACATATCCGTCAACGGACTTATAAAGTCCTTTGAACTGGGTAAAAACATACTTGACGGGCTTTCCTTCGACATCGCCGAGGGAGAGCGCGTCGGCATTCTCGGGCATAACGGCTGCGGTAAGACTACGCTCTTCCGCATTCTTGTCGGCGAGATCGATTATGATGAGGGCAATGTTGCCATAGCTAACGGCAAGCGCATTGGCCTCATTTCTCAGATTCCCGTATATCCCGAGGGCTACACCACCGAGGATGTGCTAAAAGATGCGCATCGAGAGCTGTATCGCATTAGCGACAGACTCGAGGAAATAGCCTTGGAGATGGAGCACGACTCCTCCCCCGCTCTTTTAAAAGAATATGACAGGCTCTCCGACGATTTCAGCAGGCTCGGCGGTTACAGCATGGATGTTGACCGAAACCGTGTTGCAAACGGTCTGGACATTCCTCAGCACATGCGTGAGCAGGAGTTTGACTCGCTTTCGGGCGGTGAGCGGACAAGGGTTAACCTCGCGAGGCTCATTCTTGAGGACACGGACATTCTTCTCCTCGACGAGCCCACCAACCATCTTGACCTGCGCGCAACGGAGTGGCTCGAGGAATATCTCCTCCATTTCAAGGGCACTGTTCTTGCCATAAGTCACGACAGATTTTTCCTTGATAAGGTTGCCCAGCGCTGCATTGAAATCGACGAGGGCAAGGCCGAGTTTTACAGCGGTAATTACAGCTTCTATGTGCTCGAACGTCAGAAGCGATTTGAGGAAAAACTCAGGAAATACGAAAAGGATCAGGCAAAGATTGAACAGCTTACACGCGCCGCAGAGCAAATGCACCTTTGGGCGTTCATGGGCAACGACAAGCTCCACAAGCGCGCTTTCTCAATGGAAAAGCGAATCGCCAAGCTCGAGCAGACCGAAAGACCCAAGGAAGCAAAAAAGCTCTCGGCAAAGTTCAGCTCCCGCGAATTTTCCGGTGACGAAGTTTTTGTCTGCGAGGGACTTTCAAAAAGCTTCGGCGAGAAAAAGCTTTTCTCAGATTTATCGCTTGCCGTTGCGGGCAAAGAGCGCATTGCGCTGATCGGCGATAACGGCACGGGTAAATCCACGCTTATCAAGCTGATCATGCAGAAGGAAGTTCCCGACAGCGGATATCTCTATACAGGTCCCTCGGTGCGTCCTGCCTATCTGCCTCAGATTATCTCCTTCAGTGACGAGAGCCGCAACTTAGTCGACACCATGCTCTATGACTGCCGCTGTCAGCCTCAGGAGGCCCGCGACAGACTTGGTGCATTCGGCTTCAGAGGCGAGGATGTTTTAACGAAAGTCGGAGCCCTATCCGGCGGCGAAAAGAGCAGACTCAGGCTTTGTATGCTGATGGGAAGCGACATCAACTTTCTCATTCTCGACGAGCCCACAAACCATCTTGACATCGCAAGCCGCGAATGGATGGAGGACGCGGTCTCGCAGTATGACGAGGCGCTCTTATTTGTCTCCCACGACAGATACTTCATAGAGAAGTTTGCAACCCGAATCTGGTATCTCGAAAACGGCGTCATAACCGACTACCGCGGCGGTTATTCCGACTTCAAGGAATATATGGCGCGTCAGGCAGTATTCACTCAGGCGGCAAAATCCGCCTCACCCAAAAAGGAAGCTCCGAAGAAAAAGAGCTCTCCCAATGTTCAGAAACAGCTTCAGAAGCTGGAAAAAGAGATTGCAAAGCTGGAGGCAGACATCGCCGCGCTCGAAGAACAGGAGCAGGAAAACGCCACCGACTATCAGAAGCTCATGGAAATCGGGGCCGAAAAAGAAGAGCTTAACGATAAGCTTTTAGAGGCGTACACACGTTGGGAGGAGCTGAGCGAATGAAAAAGCTTGCATTTCTTCTGATAATCGCCGGCCTTATGCTTGGTTTTCTGTTCACGGGGCAGGACTTTAACGGCACTGTTTTAATTTTCATCGGCATTGTAATTTTACTGTTCAACTGCGCCGGAAAGAAGCTCAAACGCTTTATAGCCCTGCTTCTCGCCATTGGAATTGCGTACTTTATAATTATAGAAGTTCCCATAGTCAAAAGCTCACACGGCGATACTTCCGAAAGCGCCGACTATCTCATTGTTCTCGGCGCCGCCATTTACGGCAAAACGCCCTCACTTTCAATGGTGGAGCGCTGTGATGCGGCAATCGATTATTTAAACGACAATCCGGACTGCGTTGCAATTGTAAGCGGCGGTCAGGGCAATGACGAGATAGTACCCGAAGCCAAGATTATGAAGCGGCTGCTTCTTGACGGCGGTATAAGCGAGGACAGAATTATTGTTGAGGGTAACTCCTCCTCTACATTCGAGAACCTTAAAAACTCGGCTGTTTTCATACCCGATGGTGCAGCTATTGCGGTATGCACCAGCGAATACCACATTTACAGAGCAAAACTCATTGGCAATGAACTGGGTCTTGAGCTTTCAGGCGTTCCCGCACAGACGAGGCATATTTCCGTCAGAATCAACTACTTTATACGCGAAGCATTCGGCGTTACATATCTGCTGATATTCGGATAAAATCCACGGTTAAAAGCACCGTGGATTTTGCATTTTCTCTCCAAGACAGGCATAGGATGTACAAAAACCTTTTGGAGGGAAATAAATTGAAAAAATTTCTGACTAAGCTCAAAAACCGCAAGGGGCTTGTTTCGGGTGTTGCGCTTGTAGCCTTAATAGCAGTGATGTTCTGGGCGGTAAACAGCCCCACGATTGTCGGCGTTTCAGCCGCCGACAAGCAGCTTCCGATTTACTGCGTACAGCGAGAAGACAAAACCGTGGCTCTCTCCTTCGACGCGGCATGGGGCAACGAGGACACGCAGACACTGATTGACACGCTGAACAGCTATGACATTCACGCAACATTCTTCGTCGTTGGCGAATGGGTAGATAAATACCCCGAGTCAGTCAAAGCCCTGCACGATGCCGGCAATGAGGTCATGGGACATTCAAACGACCATGCGCATTTTGCGTCCCTCAGCGCTGACGAAATTACCGCGAACATAAACACCTGCAACGACAAAATTGAGAACGCGACCGGTGTTCGCCCTACCCTGTTCAGATGCCCTTACGGTGAATACAACGACCTTGTTATCAAAACAGTAAACGGAATGGGTATCACCCCCGTTCAATGGGATGTTGACAGTCTCGACTGGAAGGGTCTGAGCGCAGACGAAATCAAATCAAGAGTCCTGAATAATGTTAAATCAGGCAGCATTATCCTCTTCCACAATGCCGCAGAGAACACCCCCGAGGCTCTGCCCGGTATCATTGAATCGCTGCTTGCCGACGGATACACCATTGTCCCTATTTCTCAGCTTCTCCTGACCGGAGACTACATGATTGACAACACGGGTATGCAGTGTCCCGTAAGCAAAAAATAATTAAATGCAAAAAGAACGAACGGTTTTCCGTTCGTTCTTTTTATTTGTCATGCTATTAAAATGTGTCAGAAGAGATTAACTCTTGCATCAAATGTTGCGCTCTGACCCTGATAAGTGACTGTTACAGTTGTGGGGCCAAGAGTCTTAAAGTCATACTGCACTGAAACCGCATCTGTATCGGTTATCCTTTCAACCGTATCATTGCTGTAATAAGCACGGATTACAAGGCCCGTCAGATCTATTGTATCGCCGTAGTTATATACGAGTCGGTCGGGGCTCGACTCAATATCAATGCGCTCCAGAACCGGTTCCTTGACAGTTACAAGGCATTCTGCGCTGAGCTCAATTTTATCCTTGACATACACTCTGACAGTTGCTGTGCCTGCTTTAACGCCCTCAACCTCGCCGTCTTCATCAACGGTTACTATATTTTCAGCGCTGCTTTTCCAGACAAGCTCAGGAGCTTTTTCATTAGGAGCAAGATCAGGCACAAAGTCAACAACAAGCTGTTCGGTATCACCCTCAACGATGGAAAGCTGGGGATAATTAATCATAAGTGAGGAAATTTTCGTGGTTTCCTCCGGTTTTTCGGTTTGTACTGCTGAGGGCTTTGAATCGTTGTCATGTCCTCCGGACAGTCTGCTGTGACTTCCGAAATAGAATATTAATGCAGTCACCATGACAGCAATAAGCAACACCAGAAGCACCACGACGCCCGCTAATCCGCCTTTATGCCCGTGCTCATCTTCATCTTCCTCTACTCTCGCAACAGGTGCGGCGGGCTTATATACAGGTGCAGGGCGCGGTGCCGGTTTCGGATGTGTCTGCACCGGCTGCTTAGGAACACTTATCGGCTGAGTTGTCTGCGGTCTTACAGGGGCTTCCTCGCGAACGGTTGCCTCGTCATCGATCTCACGCGCTGCCTGATACAGCTTACCCGCTGCCGCAAGGTTAAGCGCCTGCTTAAACTCTGTTGGGCTGGTAAAGCGTTCTTCCCTGTTATAGGCACATGCTTTCAGCACAACTTTTTTCAGCGCTGCGTTGCCGTTTTTAGGTGCCGGCAATGCCTCTCCGCGGAATCTTCTGAGCTGTGCGTCCGCCGTCTGCTGAGAAGTATGATCACCGCTCAGCGGCAGGAAGGGGCCTCTTCGGTCGTTTAAGAGCCAATAGAGCACCATACCCAGAGAGTAAATGTCCACGCTCTCGTCATAGGCCTTGTTCTTATATACCTCCGGTGCCATATAGGCGTATGTACCGACCTTATCAGCCGCGCCACGGATATTCTCTTCCTTTGCTACGCCAAAGTCACCAAGCTTAAAATCGCCGTATTTGCTGACGAAAATATTCTGGGGCTTTATATCGCGGTGGATAATTCCGTTCTGTCGGCAAAGCTCAAGAGCACTGCATATATCCGTGCCGATTTTAATAACCTGCGCAATGGTCAGGCCGTTTTCATGCACATAATCCGGCAATGAGGTCAGAAGTTCCATGCGGATATAAACATCCCAGCCTATATCCTCGGTATGCGGGACAATCATAGTGTCCTCGCAGTTGACGATATTGGGATGGCCCTTCAAAACTCCCATAAGGCGGTATTCATTGCTGATATTCTCGACCTTGTCTCTGAGCTTTGCACGCATGGCATACTCGCTCATCGTTCTCGTCATCTCGTCATACTCCTGCTGAGTTGACGGTATTGAAATTACCTTGAGCGCAGAATGAAAATCCCCACCGTATTTATCGTTTTTCTTTAGTTCATATACCTTGCCTGAGCTTCCGCTTCCTATACAGCGGACAACTTCCCAGCCAGGTAAATCAATCATATACTCTTCCATAGGCTTCCGTCCATGCATATAATAATACATATAAAATATAGCGCAATTAATTGATATTGTCAATTTAGTATTGCGGCATTATCAGTATACGCAGACATAAAAAAATACAGTACCCGCATGTGCGGGTACTGTATTTATAAATTAAGCTTACAGCTTGTCGTAACGTGCAATAATGGTTGCCATCTGGCCGCGGGTTGCGGTCTTTCCTGCACCGATTGTGCCGTCATTGAAGCCGGTGATAACGCCCTTATTGGTTGCCCATACAAGTGCGTCGGTTGCAAATGCAGGAACAGAAGCTGCATCCTTGTATGCGTTGAGGTTGCCCTTAACAGCGGGGCATCCTTCATAACGGTAGAGCATTGCTACCATCTGTGCACGGGTAATGCAGTTTTCGGGAGCAAAGGTCTTGGAATCAAAGCCCTTGATGATGCCGTTGTTGTATGCCCATGCAATTGCATCATGTGCCCAGTAGCTGTCAGATACGTCATTGAACGGCTCGGAGCCCTTGGATGCGGGAGAACCTGCCATACGGTAGATAACGGTTGCAAACTGTGCGCGGCTCATAGCTGCGTTGGGCTTGAAATGAGTTGCGTCAACGCCCTTCATGAGGCCTGCGTTGTAAACATACTCAACATCGTTGTAGCACCACATGTTTCTGGGTACGTCAACAAAGCGGCCTGCATTTTCAGCAGCGCTGCCCTTATCAACGGGAGTGGTCTTGGAGATATTGCTCATTATCTCATTGTAGAAGCGTCTGGTTTCCTTAGGCTGAGTTACAACGTTGGGGTCAAACAGGCCGCCGCAGAAGGTCATATGGTCATAGCGAACATCCTTCCACTGCCAGATGCCGCGCTCGATGTTATTTGCGTCATAGGGCTTCTGAGCTGCACCTATGGGATAACGTGCGGAAATGGTATTAACCATGCCGTCATTGGGAAGCCAATCTCTGGTGATGTTGCTTACACAGTTGCCGTGGATGTCCTTAACCTGCTCGTAGCTGTAATCGTAGCTGCCGATCTTAATGGAGAATGGCATGAAGAGAACGAGCATTGAAGGATCGGGAACATAGTTGCCGGTAACAAGCTCTTTATTGGTCAGGTTGCCTGCATAGGCAAAGTAATAAACATTATCAAATGTATCCCAGCCCTGCTTCAGGTCATTGCAGCCCTGAATGGACAGGTCATAGAGTGCATTGTCATAACCATCGAGGAATGCTGAAACGGGCTTGGTGCTGAGCCATGCCTTGAGATCACTTGCACTGGGGTTAACACCGGGTGCATTGGTGATACCGAAGTGCTCAAGCTGGAAGTCATAGACGTAGGAGAAACCGGTACGGCCGATGGTGTTGCCAAGCTCGGTCATAAGGGTCATGATGATTTCGCCCTCGTCCTTGCAGGTGCTGAGGAAGGTAGTGCCGTTGAGAACGCCTGCCAGAGATGTTACGGAGTTAATCAGGTACTGGCCGTTGTAATCGCCCCAGAACAGAGGAGATACATAGTCATGCCAGTCGCCGCCGTTCTTTGCAGCCTGCTGCTTGCCCCATGCGATTTCGTTAGCATCGCCCTTGGCGAGGAGCTGAAGGAACATGGTGGAGGTCGGGCCGCCGAAGGAGTGGCCTACGAGGTTGAGCTTGTTGTCATACCAACCGGTAACCTTGCCGTTCTTGTAGATGGGGCCCCAGTTGTCGACAATTGCGCCGCCGGTGTAGTCACGGCCGTAACGGTCGTGCTTGAGGCTGTTTGCAGAGTTTGCATAGTCTGCTGCAACCTGATTGGAGTGTGCCGCGCCGTAGTCGGTCTTGGTGCCGGTCAGCTGTGCATAAAGCTCGCAGCAGCGGTCCCAGCAGCTGGAGCAGGGGCCGACAGATGCGTTGACAACATTGTATCCGCTGCCGTTCAGGTAGTTGATCATGTTGCCGGAGGTCATGCCCCAGTAGCAAAGCAGGTTACTGATGTTATCATTGTAACCGAAGCCGAGCAAGCCATGGATAAATACGGTCTGATACTTGGTACCGTCAGTCTTATCGCTGCTCGCTGCGGAAACAGGCATTACCATAAGGCTCAATGCCATTGCAAGAGCAAGGATAATACTCAAAACTTTAGTTGATTTCTTCATTTCTTCCTCCTTAAAAATATTTCATCAGCCGGGTTTTCAACTACTTAAATATATCATTCATGAACAAACCCGTCAATTCTGCTTATTTTTTTCGTTTGAAATGTAGAAATGCAAATACTCAAATAGTATATTTTGACGGATAAGGTTTCTATGTATAAACAAACTTGTTTCCGGAATGTTACAATGCCGTGCTAATAGATTAAAAATACGAAATCGGAAGTATTCCCCCTGCTCGCTATAATTGAGCAAAGCGGATAAACGCAGCGCTATGCAGCGGACAAAAGAAAAAGCACCCTTTCGGGTGCTTTTTTGGAGCAGGGTACGGGAGTCGAACCCGCCTCAGAGGCTTGGGAAGCCCCTGTACTACCGATGTACTAACCCTGCACGCGGCTGAGCGTTTTTGCTCAGCCATGATATAAATTAAAACAGCCAGAAGTATGCAAGTACTATGATACCCAGTACAATACGGTACCAGCCGAAGAGTTTGAAGTCCTTCTTCTTGATATAGCTCATGAGGAACTTGATAACAATAACGGACACGAGGAAGGCAACGACACAGCCGACTGCAAGAATTATTATCTCGGCAGAGCTGAAGTTGAGTCCGAATTTTATCAGCTTAAGTCCCGACATGCCTATCATTACGGGAACTGCAAGGAAGAATGTAAATTCAGCTGCGGCAACACGGGAAACGCCCAGAATAAGAGCGCCGATAATGGTGGAGCCCGAACGGGATGTGCCGGGGATTATGGAGAGAACCTGGAACAAACCGATAAGGAACGCGGTCTTGTAGCTTATGTCCTCAAGCTCCATGGTTTTCGGAGTGCGTTTCTTGTTCCAGTTTTCAATTACGATGAACAGAATACCATAGAAGATAAGCGCCAGAGCAATAATTGTGGGTGTCTGGAGATGGGCTTCAATATAATCGTCAAAAAGGACAGTTACAACGGCACCCGGTATACATGCGATGACGACCTTTATCCAGACCGCAAAGGTCTTTTTCTTTACAAAAGGCTTAACTTTGTCTTTTGTCTGGAAGGGCCACATCTTTTTCCAGAACAGAATTACAACCGCCAGTATTGCACCAAGCTGGATTACATAGAAGAACATTTCCTTAAATTCCGGGGTCATGTTCATATGTATAAACTCATCAACAAGGAGCATATGGCCCGTGCTTGAAATGGGCAGCCATTCGGTTATACCTTCAACGATGCCCAGAATTATTACTTTTATTATCTCAATAAAGTCTACCATTTAAATTACCTCTTACAGCAGTATTACTCCCTTATCGGCGCACATTTTTTCCGTTGCGGCATCCCAGATGGAGGCCTGAACCTCGCCGATATGGGCTTTGCCGAGAAGCAGCATGGAAAGTCTTGACTGACCAATGCCGCCGCCGATTGTAAGAGGAAGATCACCGTCTAAGAGCATCTTATGGTAAGGAAGCTCGCGTCTGTCATCACAGCCGGCAGTTTTAAGCTGTCTGTCCATGGACTCGGGGTCAACGCGGATGCCCATGGAGCTGAGCTCAAATGCGCAGCCAAGCAGCTCGTTCCAGAACAGAATGTCGCCGTTTAAGTCCCAGTCATCATAGTCGGGTGCACGGCCGTCATGGGGCTTGCCGGATTTGAGTGCGCCGCCTATGCCGATTACAAACACAGTCTTATGCTCCTTGACAAAGGCGTTTTCCCGCTCCTTGCTGCTGAGGCCGGGGTACATATCTTCAAGTTCCTGAGCGGTGACAAAGGTGACCTTGCGTTCCAGCTTTCCGAGGCACTGGAGCTGGGGGTATATTGCCTGCATTGTGTCCTGAGTATCGCAGACCGCCTTAACTATGTCCATAACCGTCAGCTTAAGGTAATCAAGAGTGCGGTTTTCGGGGAGAATGACCTTTTCCCAGTCCCACTGGTCAACATAGATCGAATGGAGGTTATCCAGTTCATCCTCATCGCGGCGGATTGCATTCATATCAGTATAGAGGCCCTTGCCGGGGAAAAAGCAATAGCGTTTAAGCGCAAGGCGCTTCCACTTTGCAAGAGACTGTACTACCTGAGCTGTTGCGTCGGAACGCAGAATATCGAAGGAAACAGGACGCTCATAGCCGTTCAGGTTATCGTTAAGGCCTGATTTTTCTTCTACAAACAGCGGTGCGGAAACACGGTAAAGGTTCAGCAGCGCGCCTAATCTGTCCTCAAACAGTCTTTTTAACAGACTGATTGCCTTTTGAGTATCATAAGTACTGAGAAGGCTCTGGTAGCCCTCGGGAATGTATGACTGCATATCTTTATGTCCTTTGCTATATTATTCGTCGAGCATGGAAATTATTTTTCCGTAAATCTCCTCGGCGTTGTGTTTAAAGTTATGTTCAATACGTTTTGCCTGCTCATCGCCGGCACAGAGAAATTCCATGCGGATTATCTCGCCCTTACCGTCTGACATTGCAAGAGTTACGGTGCATCCGTTTTCCCCCGTTTCGTGCTTTGCCGTGAGCATTGAAAGTCTGCGCAGGCGTTCAGCCTCGGGGGCAAGAAGCTTTTCCGCTTTTTTGCGCACCGAATAAGGGAGGCTGCTTTCGACCTGACCGCAGGCCTCATCGCCTCTCTCGCTTATGCGGTAGCCGTCCTCATCCTCGATTACAAGTCCGTTGTCCGTCATCTCGCTCAGGCAGTCGGAAAAATCAAAGTATCCCACACCGCCGTCGCACTGGGCAAGGTCCTGCAGAGTTTCGCGGCTGACAGAGCCCGGAAGTCTGCGCAGGATAAAGAGGATAAGAATTTTTATATCGAGTTTTTCATGTATAAAGCCAAATCTTTCGTCCATGATTCGCTCTCCTGTTCGGTAATACATATATAAAACATCTGACAAAGTATTATATACCAAAATCTTATTGCTGTAAATAATATTTATCACTATTTCCGCAGGTGTGCATAGACTGTATTGAAGTTTTTCTTCAAATAAGATTTGGAGGTGTGCTTATGGCAGACAAAGTTGTGCCCGGCCCTGTCAGTTCCTCTGACACCATACGCGAGGCAGTCTGCATAAATACGCGCAAGATAATGGACAGCTGCCGTGACAAGGACTGCGTTGAGGATCTGAGAGTTTTCCCGCTTGTAAGCTCTATTCCTTACATAGCTAACGCTTTCAGTGTTCGCTCCCGCTCCGCTACCCTGCTGCATACAGAGGTTTCGGTTAAGGAAATGAGTCTTAACCGGGGCTATTACACTGTGGACATTACCTACTTCTACGATGTCATCGGCGAAACCTATCCTGCCAACCAGACAGTAAGAGGCCTTGCCATATTCGACAAGCGTGTCATGCTCTTCGGCAGCGAGGGCAAAGTCAAGTCGTTCAGCTCCGACGACTGCTGCATTCCCGGCAACTTCGGTGCAATGCCCATTGCGGTTGTCGATGCCGTTGACCCGATCGCGCTTCATATGAACATTGTAGAGTCGCCCGTATCGGAATACTGCGGCGAGCAGAGGGATATTCCCAAAAACATCTGCGATATGTTCCCCGAGGCTCTCGACCTTTCAAGCAACGGCAGACAGCTCTATGTAACACTCGGCCAGTTTTCAATCGTCCGGCTCGAGCGTGACACTCAGCTTCTCATACCCGCATACGACTACTGTATGCCCGACAAGGAGTGCGTCGGCTCCTCCGAGGATGACCCCTGCACCATGTTCAGCCGCATCAGATTCCCCTTTGAGGAGTTCTTCCCGCCTGACAGCATCGACCCCTGCGACGACTATCACAATCTTGTATAGCTCATTAATGCGATACCTTAGGGTATCGCATTTTTATTGACCGGAGCAATGCCTTATGCTAAACTCAAAACAGGAGAAAACTTACGGAGGTACATATTATGATATACAACGATTTTCAGGAGCTGAAGCTCTCTCTTCTCGGTTTCGGCACAATGCGTCTGCCCCTTATTCCCGGCGGAAGCTCATCGGAAATAGATCAGGAGCAGGTCGACAAAATGGTTGACTACGCCATCGAAAACGGCGTTAACTATTTCGATACCGCCTTCCCCTATCACGAAAGCATGTCGGAGATTGCAATCGGCAAGTCCCTCGCCCGCTATCCCAGAGACAAGTTTTATCTCGCCACCAAATTCCCCGGACATCAGATAAGCGAAAGCTACAATCCTGCCGAGGTATTTGAAGAACAGCTTAAAAAGTGCGGAGTTGATTACTTCGATTTTTATCTGCTCCACAATGTTAACGAAAACTCTATCAAGATTTACAAGGACTCCAAGTGGGGCATTCTTGATTACTTTGTTGAGCAGAAGAAGCTCGGCCGCATAAAGCACCTCGGTTTTTCCTGCCACGGCGATGTTGACTGCATCAAGGAATTTCTCGACTACGCCGGCGACAAAATGGAATTCTGCCAGATCCAGCTTAACTACATGGACTGGACTCTGCAGAACGCAAAAGCAAAGTACGAGCTGTTTGCCGAGTGCGGTATCCCCGTCTGGGTAATGGAGCCTGTCCGCGGCGGTAAGCTTGCAAATCTCGGCGATGACGAAGAAAAGCTCAAAGCTCTCCGTCCCGATGAAAGCATTCCCGCATGGGCGTTCCGCTGGCTTCAGAGACTTCCCAATGTCAAGATGATACTCAGCGGTATGAGCAGTCTTGACCAGATGATTGACAATGTCGGCACCTTTAAAGAACGCAAGCCTCTTTCCGATGAGGAAAATGAGATCATCCTTGCCATTGCCGAAAAGCTCAAGAACTCCATCCCATGCACAGGCTGCCGCTACTGCGTTGAAGGTTGCCCGAAGGGACTTGACATTCCCCTGCTGATTGCGCTTTACAACGACCAGCGCGTTTATGCAAGCATTAACATCGGCCAACGTCTTGACTCTCTCGGCGACGAAAAGCAGCCCGGGCAGTGCATCGGCTGCGGTCAGTGTGCCATGGTATGTCCTCAGGGCATCGACATTCCCAAGCACATGAGGGATATGGACAAGATATTCAGCGCGCTTCCTAAGTGGGCTGATATATGCAAGGCCCGTGAAGAGGCCGCAAAAGCCCAGAAGCTTAAATAAGTAAAAAAACCTCCGGTCATCAGACCGGAGGTTTTTTTGAACATTTTGTACTTGAAGAACAGCATGTACAATTGCCGCCGCAGCCCTTATGCTTTTTCATCGAGCGTATGGCAAACACAGCCCACACAACGAGCAATGCGATAATTACTATTTCCATTACACAATCGCCCCCGCAATCAGGTACACGATATATGCAGCTATCCATGCAACACAGCACTGGCTGATTACTACGCCGCAGGTTTTGACGGTGCTGTTAAGCTCGCGCTTTATTGTGGATATTGCGGCAACGCAGGGTGTATAAAGCAGGCTGAAGGTCAGAAAGCTCAGTGCTGAGGTCATTGTAAAGGTTGACTGAAGAACAGAGCTGAGTCCGTCCGCTCCGGATGCAAGAAGCACACCAAGAGTGCTGACAACAGCTTCCTTTGCCATGATACCTGTTACCAGACTTGTTACAACGCGCCAGTCCGCGAAGCCCAGCGGCGCAAACACCGGAGCCATCCACATTCCGATTATGGACAGAAGGCTTTCTGTGCTGTTCGAGTCGACTACATTCAGGCGAGCATCAAAGTGCTGCAGGAACCAGATTACGATTGTTGCCACAAAAATGATTGTGAATGCGCGGCGGATGAAGTCCCACGCCTTTTCCCACATGAGAAGAAGGACACTCTTGAGCGAAGGCATACGGTAATTGGGAAGCTCCATTACAAAGGGCACGGGATTGCCGGAGAAAAGGGTCTTGCTCAGAAGCTTTGCCGCAATTATCCCAACGAGCATGCCGCCAAGATAGAGGCAGGTCATCACAAGCGCGCCGTGGTGCGGGAAAAATGCCGCAGTAAACACTGCGTAAATAGGTATCTTTGCGCTGCAGCTCATAAATGGTATAAGCAGCATAGTCATCTTTCTGTCGCGCTCAGAGGACAGCGTTCTTGTTGCCATTATAGCCGGAACGGAACAGCCGAATCCGATGAGCATAGGCACAAAGCTTCGTCCCGAAAGTCCGATACGCCTTAAAAGCTTATCCATTACAAATGCAACGCGGGACATATATCCCGTATCCTCCAAAATTGCGAGGAAGAAAAACAGAACAACAATTATAGGCAGGAAGCTGAGCATACTGCCAACACCCGCGAACACACCGTCAATGATCAGGCTGTGGACTGTCGGGTTGAGTCCGTAAGCAGTAAGGGCGCTGTCAACCACCGCGGTGAAGGCATCAATCCCCTCGCCCAGCAAATCGCTGAGGCGCTGACCGATTACCGAGAAGGTCATCCAGAATATAAATGCCATGATCGCAATAAACGTGGGAATTGCAAGGTATTTATTGGTGAGTATTTTATCTATTTTTATACTTCTCTGCTGTTCACGGCTTTCCTTTGCCTTAGTTACCGTTTCCATGCACACAGCTTCAATAAAGCGGTAGCGCATATCGGCTAAAGCCGCGTTGCGGTCAAGAACGCTTTCCGTTTCCATTTCCAGCACAGCATGCTCAATGAGCTCAAGCTCGTTGTCACTGAGCGCAAGGCGCTCTGTTATATCTCTATCCGCCTCAATAACTCGCGTTGCCGCAAATCTGGCGGGAACGCCGATTGCCTCCGCATGGTCCTCAACCACATGGCTTACGCTATGTATACAGCGGTGTACAGCTCCTGCGCTGCAGAAGTCGATTTTCTTAGGTTTTTGCTTCGTAACCGCGGTCTCATACACTACGCGCATCAGCTCTTCAACACCGTCATTTTTGGCTGCGGAAATAGGGACAACGGGTATTCCGAGGCGCTCGGATATTCCGCTTATATCAATCGAGCCGTGGTTGCCCAGAAGCTCGTCCATCATATTAAGCGCAAGCACCATGGGTTTGCCCATCTCGATGAGCTGAAGCGTCAGGTAAAGATTGCGTTCAATATTTGTTGCATCGGCAATATTTATGATTGCATCAGGATTGCTGTTAATTATAAAGTCGCGGGTTACAATCTCCTCGCCCGAGTAAGGACGGATCGAATAAATTCCGGGCAGGTCAACAAGCTCACAGTTTTTATAGCCTATTACCTCGCCGAATTTATGGTCAACGGTAACACCCGGAAAGTTTCCTACGTGCTGATTTGAACCTGTAAGCTGGTTAAAAAGTGTGGTCTTTCCGCAGTTCTGATTGCCAACAAGAGCTATCTTCATCTTCACACTTCCTCTGCCGGACGAACCTCGATCTGAGCCGCGTCGTCCTTTCTTATTGTCATTGTGTATCCGCGCAGGCTGAGCTCAATCGGGTCACCCAAGGGGGCAGTTTTGCGAATCGAAACTTCAGTATGCGGTATAAGTCCCATATCAAGCAGATGGCATCTGAGGTTTTCCTCTCCGCCGACTGTTATTATTGTTGCTTTTTTCCCTATTGGAAGTTTATCAAGAGTCATACTTCGTCCTCCGAGGTTAGTTGTTGCTAACTATGGTTAGAGTACGCTAACCCGCTATTTTTGTCAAGAAGAAATTAAAGCTCCCGCATAAAAACTTATGCGGGAGCTTTATGCATATATCATTATTTATCACGCGAGTATTATTCAGGATTAAATCAAAAATAAAGAGTTATAGTACCTTGGAAATAAAGGGAGACGTGCGCCAGTCACTGCCGCCGCGTCGCTCTTCCTTGGCGGTGTAACCTAAAACATAAAGGTCACGGGCATCGGAACAGAGCTTGAAAATTTCATTGCACTCTTCATCAAGAGATTTTACAGATGCGGATTTTGTGATAACGGGGACTCTGCCCATTATGCCGATGTCCTTAAGCAGCCCACAGCCTCGCTCATTTGCGGCAAGCACTCTTGCGTAAGGCGGCGTGGATTTTGCTATATTAGAATTGATGCCCAGTGCAGCGCAGAGCATCATGCGGCGGATACGCGCCAGAGCATAGCGCTTGGATTTTGTTGCGGCGAGAATTGCGTCAATGCCGCTTTCCTCATGTGCCGCTTTCGCAAGGCGTTTATACAGTCCCTCCCCTGCATCGGGAATTTTTGCAAATTCCTCATCGCTGAGCATACGGAGTCTTGAAAGGATGGCCTGCTCAAGGTTTTCCATAAGCACGGGGCCGCGTCCCAGGTCATCCTCACGGCGGCAGATATCCAGAACCTCTGCCGGAACGCAGTCGCTGATATCCAGTCCTCTGCCGAGGCGGGTGCGGATCTCCGATGCGGATCTGGGGCCTGAGCCTGACGAGGAATCGTGACCCGATCCGAAGCGCTGTACGGTTACGGGTTTTATATTCAGCCTGTTATCATAAATTGCCTTTATATACTCAACGGCAAGAATATTATTAGGGGTTTCAAGCTGTGTTGAAAGCTCACCAACCAAGCCCGCGACCGCGCGCTGACGCGCGACAGCATAGGATGCGGTTTCATCCTTTAACAATTCGTTTTTAATAATCTCATCCGTTCTCGGATCAAGGAGCACCTCGGCGAGCCTTTCGAGTGGACCGTTTTCGCCGCATTCGCTGCCAAAGCTCAGGTGAGTCACAACACCGAGAGAGCCCAGAAGCCCCACGGCTCCGCGTGCAAAGCCCTCAGCTGAGGAAAGCGCCCATGGCACGGGAAGCTCAAGCACAAGATCTACTCCGCTCTTGCACGCGGCTTCTGCTCTCGCAAACTTTGAATATACCGCCGCTTCGCCACGCTGAATGAAATCTCCCGACATGACACATACCACGGGACAGTCTTCCCCGAGGACGAGTTTTGTCTCGTCAATATGGTACTTGTGTCCATAATGAAAAGGATTATATTCTCCTACTATGCCAATTACGTTCATTTTTTCCTCCTTTAGCAAAAATCTCTTGATTTTTGTTAAAAATGTATTAAAATGTTGAATGTATGTTTTTATATTACATTTAAATTTGTATTTTTACAATAAGAAAGGAAAACAATATGAAAATTCTTGTTATCAACGCAGGAAGCTCCTCCCTTAAGTATCAGCTTATCGACATGGAAACCGAAGCTGTCATGGCTAAGGGTCTGTGCGAGCGTATCGGCATCGACGGTCATCTGAAGCACAGCCCCCTCGTAGGCGACAAGCCCGTTTACGACGAGGACATCGCTCTCCCCACCCATGCTGAAGCTATCGCAGCAGTTATCGACAAGCTCACCTCCGCAGAGTACGGCGTTGTCGCTTCCATGAAGGAAATCGACGCTGTCGGTCACCGCGTTGTTCACGGCGGCGAGAAGTTTGCTTCCTCCGTTAAGATCGACGACGCAGTCATGGCGGCACTCGAGGAGTGCACTCCCTTTGCTCCCCTGCACAACCCCGCAAACATCACCGGCATCAACGCATGCCGCGAGGTTATGGGCGACGTTCCCATGGTCGCAGTATTCGATACCGCTTTCCATCAGACCATGCCCGGCAAGGCATATATGTACGCTGTTCCCTATGAGTACTATGAAAACGACGGCATCCGCCGCTATGGCTTCCACGGTACCTCCCACCGCTATGTTTCTTCCCGCTGCGCAGAGCTCATGGGCAAGCCCATTGAAGAGCTGAAGATCGTTTCCTGCCACATGGGCAACGGCTCCTCCATCGCAGCTATCGACGGCGGCAAGTGCGTTGACACCTCCATGGGCTTCACTCCTCTGGTAGGTCTTCCCATGGGCACCCGCTGCGGTGACCTCGACGCAGGCGTTATCCAGTTCATCATGAACAAGTACGGCATGAACATCGACGAGATGCTCACCGTTCTCAACAAGAAGTCCGGTGTTCTCGGCGTTTCCGGCGTTTCCTCCGACTTCCGTGATCTCGACAACGCAGCTGCAGAGGGCAACGACCGCGCACAGCTCGCACTCGATATGTTCCATTACTGGGTTGCAAAGGTTGCAGGCTCTTACGTTGCAGCTATGAACGGTGTTGACGCTATCATCTTCACCGCAGGTGTCGGCGAGAACTCCAAGTCCTCCCGCAAGGCTATTGCTGAGTACTTCGGCTATCTCGGCGTTACCATCGACGAGGAAGCAAACTCCAAGCGCGGCGAAGACATCATGATCTCCACCCCCGACTCCAAGGTCAAGGTTTTCGTTATCCCCACCAACGAGGAACTGGTTATCGCACGCGACACCAAGGAAATCTGCGGCTGATATTTATAATGTATAAGCAAACGCCTCTGCACTTGCAGGGGCGTTTTTTATGCCCGAAAATTTTTGCCGAAAAAATTCATTTTGGGTATTGCATTTGTATTCCGAGTGTGTTATTATAATCGGGCGTTAGAAATCCGGGTGTAGCGCAGATGGTAGCGCGCTTGAATGGGGTTCAAGAGGCCGCTGGTTCGACTCCAGTCACTCGGACCAATAAGATGACAGTCACATAAGTGACTGTCTTTTTTTATTGCTTTGCAATTCCTCTTGAACCAGCGGCCTCTTGTTGTCATCCCCGAGCGATTGCCGCTTCAGTCACTAAATATTCCCCTCTTCTCAGGTTATTCACCTACTGTTATTTCCAACAATGCAAAAACTTACGGCAATGTAAGTTTTCATACGAAAAATGTAAGTTGATTCGATTGCGATGCTCTTTTGATGTATTTATTATTACTATAGAAACCGATTTTCTGAGTTAAGATCTAAGCTGTTGATTTTTTCACATTCTATGTTATAATGTTAAATCGCTTACACGTATTATTCTTTGTGCTCTATTACAGGGTTACTCAACTTGGAAAGCAATATAGAAAGGTCTTGAAAGATATGCTTAAAAAGTGGATGCCCGAACATGTACGTTTTCAATTGCTCATTCTTCTGATTGTGCATTGTTCTTCATATTGGTTTGCTAAGTTTCTTATTCGTAACCGCGTACATCTTTCCATGGCATTACCCATTGATGGCCGTATTCCGTTTTTATCATGGACAAGTGTTATTTATTTCGGCTGTTACCTGTTCTGGGTTGTTAACTATATCATTATCCTGCGCACCGAGCCCGAAGGCACAAACCGCTTCTTCCGCGCTGAGCTGCTGGGAAAGCTCGTTTGCTTCATCTCATATGTTCTTTTGCCGACAACAATTATTCGTCCTGATGTAAGCGGCAGCGGCGTATTCCCATTCATCATGCAGGCAATGTATTTTCTTGACACCCCCGACGCTTTGTTCCCGTCAATGCACTGCTTCGTAAGCTGGATGTGCGTTATCGGTCTGCGCGGTAAAACTGAGGTTTCACAAAAATATCGCATTTTCTCAGTTATATTCGCATTCCTCGTATTTATGGCAACACTTACGACAAAGCAGCATGTTGTCGTTGACGTCATCGCGGGAGTTCTTCTTGCCGAGCTTGTATACTTCATCGCCGGACTTCTGCCGGACTTTAAGTCTGCTTTCTGACACTTAGATTATTGGAGTTTTTAAATATGAAAATCGTTTACAGCGATTCCGCAGTCCCCGTAAGACAGAGCTTCATTGCATCTGCACTCGGAATAAAAAACATCTTCCGCTTCGAGATACCGAAACAGTTCGTTGAAAAGCAGCTTAAATGTGTTGACCGCGAGGGAAATCCTGTTAACACTCAGCACAGGCAGACTGCCCTTTTCCGTTTTCTTTATGACTGTTCTGCCGGCAATCTTGTCCTTAATGGCATCACATACCCCTGCATTTCAAAGCTCGCCGGCCATTTTCTCAGCAGCAGCGCATCTAAAGCACTCATTCCCTCTTTTATCCGCCGCAACGGCATCGATATGAGCGAGTATGAGAGTCAAGCTTACAGCTGCTTCAATGATTTCTTCTGCCGCAATATTCTTGACGGAGCAAGAAGCATTGACGATACTCCCGATGCTGTTATTTCCCCGTGCGACGGAAAAGTTCAGGTATTCCCGATAAACGAGGACTCCAGCTTTGAAATAAAAGGAATTTCCTATACAATAGATAAGCTTTTGAGAAGCGAAGAGCTTGCAGAGCGATTTCAGGGCGGCACGCTCGTGCTTCTGCGTCTGGGTGTTGACGACTACCATCACTACGCCTACCCTATTGACGGCAAACAGGTTGACTATAACCGCATAAACGGCAAACTCCACACCGTAAATCCCTATGTTGCATCACGCATACCTATTTACAGCGAAAACTCGAGGGAATACGCACTAATTGACACCGAAAACATGGGTAATGTACTGATGATGGAAGTCGGTGCGCTCATGGTCGGACGCATTGTCAACAGAATCGTATTGGGCAATGTAAGCCGCGGACAGGAAAAAGGCTATTTCAAGTTCGGCGCATCAAGCATTGTTCTCTGCTTTGAAAAAGGCGCTATAATTCCCGATGCAGACCTTATCAGGAACTCGGCAAACGGTGCGGAAACCGTAATTAAGCTCGGTGAACACATAGCGGTGATCGCAAAATAAATAGTGAAGCTTTCATAACAGCAGTCATTTAACCGGCTGCTGTTTTGCATTCGGTCAAATTCTTAAAAATTTTGAAGTTATTACATTAATTATATTGACGAACTGTGTATAAAAATATAAAATATACATCAGCATAAAAACACTATTCATTAACGAGGTAAAATACTATGACAGGACAGTCAAACTTTTGGGATGTCGGCGTATGGTCGCTGATTATTACATTCGCAATCCTATTCGGCGGTATGCTGATTGCCAATATGCTCAGACGAGTTATCCCCGCTCTCAGAAAATCGCTGATACCCAGTGCAGTTCTCGGCGGATTTATTGTTCTGATTGCTGACGCTATATTTAAAGCGATCTTCAATCATTCAATGTTCGATGTTTCTACCCTCGAGGCAATGACCTATCACGGTCTGGGTCTCGGCTTCGTTGCTCTTGCCCTCCGCTCCAGCGATAAGGTTAAAAGTCCCAAGGCAAAGCGCGATGTATTCAATACCAGCACAGTCGTTGTAGGCTCTTACCTTCTTCAGGCTATTGTCGGTCTGCTGATTACCATCACCCTGTTCTACCTCATAGGAAGCTATGCCGCAGGCGGTATTCTTCTCCCCATGGGCTTCGGTCAGGGCCCCGGACAGGCTTACAACTGGGGCAGCATTTATCAGAACTACACCGAATATGCCGCATTTGAAAATGGCTCAAGCTTCGGTCTTACCATTGCCGCAATGGGCTTTATCGCATCTTCCATCGGCGGCGTGTACTACCTCAACAAGCTCCGCAAGTCCGGCGATGCGCGTGCACAGATTCAGAATGCAGACGAGATGGAAGACCTCTCCGCAGAGCAGGTAACCGCAAAGGGCGAAATTCCCCTTGCTGAATCCCTCGACAAGCTCACTGTTCAGTTCGGTCTGATATTCGTTACATATTTCATTTCCTTCGCCGCAATGTACGGTCTCACACTTCTTCTGGACAAGATGGGCGGCTTCGCGGTAAACACCATCAAGCCTCTCCTCTGGGGATTTAACTTCCTCGTCGGCACCGCTTTTGCAATACTCGTAAAGGGTATCCTTAAAAAGTGCAAGAACGCCGGTCTTGTTAAGAGAGAATACACCAACAACTTCATGCTTAACCGTATCAGCGGTCTTATGTTTGACCTCATGGTCGTTGCTTCCATTTCCGCTATTGACCTTTCCGCATTCCGTCATCACGAGTTCTGGCTCCCGCTCATTCTCGTATGTGTTGTCGGCGCAGTCGTTACCTTCTGGTACACCAGAAAGATTTCCTTCTATCTCTTCCCCGAATACAAGGAAGAAGCATTCCTTTCCCTGTTCGGTATGCTTACAGGTACCGCAAGCACGGGCGTTATTCTCCTTCGTGAGATCGACCCCCTGTTTGAAACTCCCGCATCGCACAACCTCATTTATCAGAATCTCTGGGCCATTGTTCTCGGCGCACCTATGCTCCTGCTCCTCGGCTTTGCCGCAAGAAGCACCACATGGACATGGATCACTCTTGCCGCTGTCAGTGTGCTGTTCGTGATTATGCTCGTAATCCAGTTAAGAGATAAAATTTTCAAGAAAAAAGCAAAATGATAATAAAAAACCTGAAGTCAAAAGACTTCAGGTTTTTTCTGTATTCCTTACACAACATTTTTATATAACAGATTGACTGCAAGCCCGTTTTATGAGAGAATATCTCCACAATTTTAATATAATTCGGAGGTACACAGATGGATACAAACAAGCGCCCTGAAAGTATGGAAAGAATCACTACTCCCGAGCTTGCTGACGCATTTATTGCAGAGCAGGTCGAGGCAATGCGCGCACAGATCGGCGACAAGAAGGTTCTTCTCGCTCTCTCCGGCGGTGTTGACTCTTCCGTAGTAGCAGCCCTGCTTATCAAGGCTGTCGGCAAGCAGCTCACCTGCGTTCACGTAAATCATGGTCTTCTTCGCAAGGGCGAGCCTGAGCAGGTTATTGATGTATTTAAAAACCAGCTCGACGCAAATCTCGTTTACGTAGATGCTGTTGACCGCTTCCTGGACAAACTGGCAGGCGTTTCAGATCCCGAGCAGAAGCGTAAAATCATCGGTGCAGAGTTCATTCGCGTATTTGAAGAAGAAGCTCGCAAGCTCGACGGCATCGAATTTCTCGCTCAGGGAACCATTTACCCCGACATTCTTGAGAGCGACGGTGTTAAGGCACACCACAACGTCGGCGGTCTGCCCGAAGATCTTCAATTCGAGCTGGTTGAGCCGGTCAAGCTCCTCTACAAAGACGAAGTCCGCGTAGTCGGCAAGGCACTCGGTCTGCCCGACAACATGGTTTACCGTCAGCCCTTCCCCGGTCCCGGTCTCGGTGTTCGCTGCACCGGTGCTATTACCCGCGACCGCCTCGAGGCAGTTCGCGAGGCCGATGCAATTCTCCGCGAGGAGTTTGCAAACGCCGGTCTGCAGGGTCAGGTATGGCAGTACTTCACCGTCGTTCCCGACTACAAATCCACAGGCATCCGCGAGGGCAAGCGCGCATACGAGTGGCCCGTTGTCATCCGTGCCGTCAACTCCATCGACGCTACTTCCGCTTCCGTTCCCGAACTGGAATGGGCACTGCACAAGAAGATTACCGACCGCATTCTTGCTGAGGTTCCCGGCGTATGCCGCGTTCTCTACGATATGAGCCCCAAGCCCATCGCCACCATCGAGTGGGAATAAGTTTCCAATGGTTTACAAGTAAAATATGATTTGACAAGGCGGCAGGAAAACCTGCCGCCTGTTTATTTTCGAAAAGTATTAAGTTATAATAAAAATGTAACTATCCTCGCCTGAAATCCGCTATATAGAGCGAAGGCCTTACAACGACTTATGAAAGGAGGCTAAGGCTTTGGAAGACGAAAGAATAATCCAGTTATATTATCTGCGCGATGAATCGGCGCTCGAGTACACCTCAGATAAGTACGGCTCTCGGCTTCGTTCCCTTTCATTTGGCATCACTTCCGATGAGCAAATCGCGGAAGAATGCGAAAACGATACATATCTCGAAGCGTGGAATTCAATTCCGCCAAATGACCCGAAAACATATTTCTATGCTTTTCTCGCCCGAATTGCGCGGCATATTTCCATTGACCGCTGTCGCGAGCGCAAAAGTTTAAAGCGCGGTGCGCACATTGTTGAGCTGAGTGATGAGCTTGCGGCATGTCTGCCCGCATATGACGGCGTTGAAGGCAAAATGGATGCAAAAATGCTCGGTGAAGCAATCAGCCGCTATCTGCTTACGATTTCCGACGAAAAGCAGGTTATGTTCATGCGCAGATACTTTTATCTGGATTCGATTGCAGAAATAAGCAGTCGCCTTTCTATAAGCGAGAGCAAAGTTAAAACAACGCTCTTCCGAATGCGCAACAGCCTCCGCGATTATCTCATCAAGGAGGGTTACATGCTATGAATAATAACGAAATTTTAGACAGCATTGAATATGTTGATTCCAAGCTTATAAGCAAAGCTGAAAACTACACTGTAAAGAAAAACCCGTGGCTCAAATGGGGTGCGTTGGCGGCGTGTCTTTGCCTCGCTGTTCTTGGTGCGATAGCAATCCCGAAAATCACAAACCAAAATACTGTGCCGGATTCTGAGGCTGCCGAGTATCACAGCGACCATAGTGCTATCACTTTGTATACCGACCGCATCAACCTTACGCTTCCGGAAGAGATTGACGGCGCACAAGTCGAGGTTGACATGATTGGCTGTCTTGTATACAAGGGCTCTGTTTATACGCAGGGTGCCTCATATCACGGCGATTTATCTTCTGTTGAGCATTTAGTGGGCGATTACCTCGGAGAGGCCAAGGGCACCCTTGAGGAATGGTCAACGCAGGATGAATTGGCAACAGAATTTGCCTCCACGTATTCGGGACCTGTATACTCCGTGAAAGGATACAGCGAAGATTTCAGGCTTTGTATTTTTGTACAATACGGAGATGAAAAGAGGCTGCAATTCCTCGACAATTTTGACGGAATCGGATTGAGCACGGGCAAGGATTTGTTTGATGACAGATTCCATATAAAAGGCAACGTGACAGGGGTAAGCTATATCACACACTACGACTGGAACTATCTCGGTATGAATGAGCAAACCTACAAGAAGCTTCCTGTCTCCGACGAGCAGTTTAATGAGTTTATTGACGTTCTTTGCTCAAGCCCCTTTGTGCGGATTGACTACTCGGAAAGCCCGGACTTTTACAACACCGAAACACAGGGGCATCTGTATCTGGACATGAAAGACGGCACCCGTGTCGAGCTGACGCTGATTGACGGCGGATACGTCGGCTGTGCCGAGCTCGGATGGTTTTTCGTTCATATGCCAGGCGATATATTTAACGCCGTGCTCAACGCATGTCAGTAAAGCACCTAATCACTTTACAGCAACTGTTGTTTTTAATTCTCCAATCATGTATAATAAAATCAGAAATCGATTCTACTATGATTTAGTGGCAACACATTGGCAACAAAGATTTGGATAGCCCAAATTTTTGGAATAATACAGGTAATATGAATACTACGAAACATATCCATTAATCAAAATTGTTTAAGTTTGGTTTTGATATGTTGAGTGGGAATAAGCACTGATCTCTGCCGTGGCATATTAAGCGAGGCATCCATTTCGCAGCGCCCAAAATTTTGCGACACGAATTAGCAAGCTAAAAACTTGGGACTCCGCAAAGCGGGTACATTATTAAAGCTTTAAAAAGAGCTATCTGATTTTAAAAATCAGATAGCTCTTTTGCACCAATTAGAATTAACATACGGAAACTTCTTATTACATGAGATAGCAAAAATACACTATGTATCAATTATCTTTTCCGTTTACATTATTAAGTTGGAATATAAGTAATTATCTGATATTATTAATCAAAACATCTTCGAATAGATTTATACTTTGTAGCATGGAAAATATCCATACGAAGAGATTAGTTATTGCTTATATATGTTTATCAATAAGTTTCTCAAAAAATATCCATTTATGCTAAAATTTTTGTTAATGAGTGAGACATCTGCCCATAAATCTGTAGAACATGTATGAAGGCGCAAGGAGGTGACAAGTTGAATGGATGACACCAGAATAATTGAACTGTTCTATGAGCGCTCAGAACACGCAATTGAAGAGGTCAGTGTAAAATACGGCTCATCGATAAGAAGAATAGCTTATAACATCGTAAGTAATATGCAAGATGTTGAAGAATGTGAAAACGATACATATCTCGCAGCATGGAATCAAATTCCCCCGGAAAAGCCAAATCCTTTAGCTGCCTATCTGTTTCGCATTACTCGTAATCTGGCAATTAATCGATTTCATGCAAATACTGCTTTAAAACGTAATAATACTTATGATTTAGCTCTTGACGAGCTTGATGAACTGATTCCCGGGAAAACCAATGATCCGGCAGCAGAATACCAAGTAAAAGAATTGTCGAAGGCTATTGAGAATTTTTTGTACACACTCAACAAAGAAGATCGATATATGTTTATGCGACGCTATTGGTATTTCGATCCTGTTACGGAGATCGCTTCCCAGCTGCATTGTAAACCTCATCGTGTTACCGTACGACTTTCACGAATCCGTATTCGACTTCAAAAATATCTACAGAAAGAAGGAATGATGTCATGACAAAGCACGATATTTCAAGAGCAATTGGCAATGTTTCTGACGCAATCATAATGGAGTCAATGGAAAATTCGTCAACGGTCACGACTTCAAATTCCAATGAGGTTCTATATATGAAACCGACGAAACACCGAAGTTCTCGTAAAATTGTCAGTATAGCAATTGCGGCATGTCTTGTTTTAACAATAAGTATCACTGCGCTTGCTGCATCCGGTATTGATTTGTTAGATTTGTTTAAGGATACTTTTAATATCTCCGAACCGGCGCAGGAAGAAGTATTAACTCAGCTTCTTGCAGATGATGATGCCGCTCCTTGTATTTCTAACGGAACAACTATTACGCCATTGGCAGCAATTTCAGACAACAGTATGTGTTATGTTTCTCTTCGTGTTGATGCACCGGAAGGTACGGTGCTTGCCCTTCCGAAAGATGGCAGCGTGCTGCAGCTCGTAAATCCCGATGAGTGGGTGGACATTATCGTAAATCAAAAGAACGGTGAGGCTGTATATGGAAGTTGTAGCTCAAATTGGAGCGATCCTGTTCCGGGAGATAATTCCCTGAATGTTGTAATTTCATATGAGGCACAGACTGGCATTTCCTCGTTTTTCAGCAGCGATGACATCAGGGTCAGCATTCATAATATCTGGAAGCAGGATAACGGCAAGGCGTATACTATCTTTTTGGAGGGCGATTGGACATTTGACCTGGCTTTACAAAAGACTCCCCCTCGCGCGCTTAATGTTAAAGGTCTTGATGTAAAAGCCTTGGTTGACGGCAAGATCATTGACTGGGATGATATGTCCATCACACTGGAGAACATGAACATCTCGCCGCTCTCTCTTGAGGTATCTTATAAATACATCTCGCCCGACGCAGAAAATGTCATGCCAGCTCCGGGAACGGTACAGATTGTAATGAAAGACGGCAGCATTGTCACTACCGACATTGGAAACGGAAGCGACTCTTCTTCGGAAAGCCGGGCTATATACATCTTTGCTGCACCGGTCGATATTAACAGTGTTGATTATGTTCAGTTTGGAAATCAGGAAATACCTGTTAATTAATTCATGCTGTGATAACGAAAATAGAATACAGTTTTTGTAACTCATCAAGCATATAAACATTGATGGGAATGGCAAACTCAAGATATCACATAATAAGAAAAGACCTTGCTCATAAGAGCAAGGTCTTTTCGTTTATATCAGCTGCTGTTCGTTAATCATCAATTTGAATTGAAGTCCCAGCTTTTCAGCCGCCTTACGGCACAATATCATACGCTGCATGAAAATCTCGAAATAGTCCATCACCGAGCTGAAATGAGTATCAACCGACAGTTTCAGCTTAATGAGCGTATGCGCCTCATTGATTTTAAGCTCCGACTTGGTTACGGAATAATTAACGCGGTCGTGTATATCAAAGCTTCTGATATCCTGATTGCGCACACGACTGCGGCGAACATCGGATTTATCTGCAAGAATCAAAGCCGCTGCCATCTCGTTGACAGGCTGTCCGGTACCCTCGTCGTGGTTGCCGATGGCAGTAACGATAAGTGCGATTTCATCAGGCGGGAAGCCCATCTCATCCAGCAGACGGAATGCCATAACAGCACCGCTCTGACTATGGTCCACACGGTTTATCAGATTTCCTATATCATGAAGATAACCGGCAATTTTCGCAAGCTCCACCATGCGTTCGGGATAGCCCAGTGTTTGCAGAATATAGCCAGCTTTTTCCGCGACCAATGTCACATGTCCGAAGCTGTGTTCGGTAAAGCCCAAGGCAATAAGCGAGGCATCTGCCTGCGCGATATAAGTTTTTATCACTTCGTTTTCTTTTATCTGTTCGTATGTCATATGTTCTCCTATTCTGCAAAGCAGCTTTTTCAAATGAGCTGATTATACCACACAATTTGACATTCTTCTACTGTAAATATTCAATGGAGATACATTGACAGCTCGGCACTTCCGCAGTTTACAAGCGGGTTTAAGCATGATATAATTAAAAATACACATACAAAAGGAGGCGAAATATATGGACAGTTGTGATAGTCATAGTCGAAGTGCATATCGCGGTGGTCAAGACTTGGATGCTGTTTCAAGTGTCTGTTGTTGCGCCTGAATATAAACCGATAAGCCTTTTCCGCCGTTAGAAGAACCATCACAACACAAACTTGTGTCGTATTTTACTACGGCGGAATTTTTGCGCCCTTTTTCAGGGAGATTGGAGGCTTATTATGAAAGAAATTCTGAAAGAACCTACATTTGTCCAGCAAATCACTTCAATTATCAGAGGTAATTATTCGGATGAAGAAATCCTCGAAAAGCTGCAGGATTTCCACGAGAATGACATTGCGCAGAGCCTTGAGCTTTTGAGCAAAGAGGAACGCGCACACCTATACGGTTTACTTGACGCGGAATGGATGTCCGAGATTTTTTCGTTCTTGGATGAACCGAAGGATTTCATCAGGGAACTGAACATTGACAAGCTTGCCGCAGTTATCAACGAAATGGACTCTGACGATGCCGTAGACCTGTTGGAGGACTTGGACGAAGATGTCATGGACAAGCTCCGTCCTATTCTGGATGAAGACGTCAAGGCTGATATCAAGCTGATCAACTCTTACGAGGAAGATGAGATCGGCAGTCTGATGACAACGAATTATATCTGCATCGGCAACCGTCTAAGTATCCGACAGGCGACACATGAGCTAATCGAGCAGGCCGGCGAGAACGACAACATCTCCACCATCTATGTAGTTGATGATAACAGCAAGTTCTGCGGTGCTATTGATCTGAAGGATCTGATCATTGCCAGAGAAAACGACGAATTGGACTCGCTGATTACCTATTCCTATCCTTACCTGTTTGACCATCAGAACATTTCCGAGTGCATTGAGCGTATAAAGGACTACGCTGAGGACTCTCTCCCCGTTTTGAATGACAAGCATGAGATTATCGGCATTCTCACCGCTCAGGATGTTATTGAAGCCGTTGACGATGAGATGGGTGACGATTACGCAAAGCTGGCAGGTCTTACGGCAGAAGAGGATTTGCGGGAAACCACAAAGGAGAGCATGAAAAAGCGTCTGCCGTGGCTGATTGCTCTGCTGTTCCTCGGCATGGGTGTATCCACTGTCGTTGGCGCATTTGAAGGCGTTGTAGCAGTTCTGCCTGTGGTAATCTGCTTTCAATCGCTGATTCTGGACATGGCGGGCAATGTAGGAACTCAATCACTGGCTGTCACAATTCGCGTGCTTATGGACGAGGAGCTTACCGCCAAAGATAAATTGCAATTGGTGGTAAAGGAGATGAAAGTCGGCTTCAGCAACGGGCTGCTGTTAGGTGTGCTCGCGCTGGTTTTTCTGGGACTCTACATCGCCATTTTCAAAGCTTATTCCCTGTTCAACGCATTTCTGATTTCCGCCTGTGTAGGCGGCGCTTTACTGCTGGCCATCATTATTTCAAGTTTGGTTGGTACGGTTGTACCGATGTTCTTCCACAAAATCCATGTGGACCCTGCGGTGGCATCCGGTCCGCTTATCACAACGGTCAATGATCTGGTGGCTGTTGTCACCTACTATGGGCTTGCATGGCTGATGCTGATTCGGCTTATGAACATTGCGTAAAACGATTCGGCTATATCATTTACTTAAAACAAACAGCTGTCTGATTTAATAATCAGACAGCTGTTTCGTTTGTTTATGTTTTAAGCTTTACGGGTAATCAGACAAACAGCTCATCAATGGAATACAGAGCTACATTGCCTGCCATGAAGATTTTATCTCCCTCAACACGGCAATACAGAGTGCCTCCGCGCATTGATGCCTGATAAGCAACAAGCTCGTTCTTGCCCAGTGCATTTGCCCAATAAGGGATTATGTGGCAATGGCCGGAGCCGCAGACGGGGTCTTCGAAAACGGAAAGCTTCGGCGCAAAGCTGCGGGAAACGCAGTCTACATCCTTACCCTTGACTGTAACGTGCTGCAGAAGTCCGTCAAGTCCTTTGAGCTTCTCCATATCAGGGTTGAGCTTGCGAACGGCTTCCTCATCCTCGACAACACACAGCAGGTCTCTTGCCATATATGCCTCTGTGGGGCGAATGCCAAGTGCATCTTCCATTGCATCGGTGACCTCGACCTTGCTGAGCTCGTATGCGGGGAACTCCATCTCAAGGCGCTCGCCGCAGCGCTTGACTATCAGCTTACCGCTGAGAGTATCGAACACTACCTGCTCGGCTTCTTTCTCATAATAGTTCAGCAACACGAACGCAGTACCGAGTGTTGCATGACCGCAGAGGTCAATCTCTCCGCCGGGGGTAAACCAACGCAGATGGTAGTTTTCTCCCTCTTTTACGGTAAATGCCGTTTCGGAGAAATTATTCTCTCTTGTTATGCACATCATTTTCTCTTCGCTGAGCCACTCATCAAGCACGCAGACCGCTGCCTGATTTCCGTGGAAAACGCTGTCGGTAAAAGCATCAACAACATACTGTTTCATTACAATTATCTCCTTGTTATATCGATTTTTCCTGCAAACTGTTTATAAAGCACTACCTGTTACAGGGACTATTGACTTAGCTTGGTGCATTCAGTATAATACGCTCGCGCGAACAATACAATCCGCAATTTTTAATGATTACAGCTTTCTGACATGTCATTGAATACCTGAGCTCTAAATGCTATAATGCAATCATTATTATCCAAGGGGGAACTAATATGAAAATTGCAGTTATTACCGGTGCTTCTTCCGGCATAGGAAGAGAATTTGTATATGCCATCGACAAGGAGATGGAGTTTGACGAGATCTGGGTAATCGCAAGAAGAGCGGACAGACTTGAGGAGCTTCAGGAAAAATGCCAAAACAAAATCAGACCGATTTCACTCGACCTTTCCCTGACCTCCGACATTGAAAAGTACAAGAGCATGCTCGAAGCTGAAAAGCCGGAGCTTGACCTGCTCATAAATGCCGCCGGCTGCGGTGTTTTCGGACCCTTTGAGGAAAAGGATCTGAACAAGCTGCTTAACAGCGTTAACCTGAATTCAATTGCGCTGACCGCTATGTGCCATATAAGCCTGCCTTACATGAAGAGCGGCAGCAACATCATAAACATGGGTTCCAACTCCTCATGGCAGCCTGTTCCCTATCAGGCAGTCTACGGTGCAAGCAAAAGCTATGTTCTCAGCCTTTCCCGCGCCATAGGCAAAGAGCTTGAGCCCAGAGGCATCGGCGTTATGTGTGTATGCCCCGGCTGGATCAAGACCGAATTTCAGGCAACGGCGCATCACGACGAATACATCAGATACGTTGACAGATGGTACGAGCCCTATGAGGTCGCTGAACAGGCAATAAAGGATCTTAAAAAGAACAAGGCTGTTTCCATCCTCGGTGCTCCCGTACGCCGTCAGGTAAAGCTGGTAAAGCATCTGCCCGTTGACCTTGTTATGAAAATCTGGTGCAAGCAGCAGGGTATCAATTCTCCTAATTCTTCGAACGACTAAAAAACATAAGACACACTATGCTCACAATATGGCGGATTTATCCGCCATATTGTGAGCTTTTCTGTCTTTAAAAGCTTTTTTGAAATTCCAGCTACTTGACGCATTTGTAAAATGGTGATAAAATATGCCGTAATATCAGTGATGGCTTCAGCCGAAAACTGTGTATTACGAATCATTCGTATGGGCAGTTTCCGGTATTTTTTATGCCCGAAACATCCCGAAAAGCCAAAATGAGGTGTATCTTTACTATGGAAAACTTCTTCAAAATCAAGGAGCACGGCTCCACAGTCCGCACTGAAATTGTGGCCGGCGTTACCACGTTCATGGCCATGGCCTACATACTGATGGTCAATCCCGGCATGTTCTCCGATCTCGGCGTTGTATCTTACGGCGCAATATACATTGCAACCGCTATTTCAGCCGTTGTCGGCACACTGCTGATAGGTCTTCTGGCAAACCTTCCTCTGGCTCAGGCCTCAGGCATGGGCCTTAACGCCTTCTTTGTCTACACTGTTTGCTTCGAACTCGGCTTCACTTATGCAAACGCTCTGCTGTTCGTTCTGGCAGACGGCATCATCTTCATTGTGCTTACCGCAACAGGATTAAGAAAGGTAATTTTTGATGCAATTCCCAACCGCGTCAAAAAGATTATTCCCGCAGGCATAGGTCTGTTTATCGCCTTCCTCGGTCTTCAGGACTCGGGCATCATCGTAAACTCTCCCTCCACCTGCGTCGGTATCGCTTCCTTTAATCTCCTTGGCTCCGCTACATGGGCAAGCATTATGCCTATGCTCGTTACAATCGGTACTCTTATCGCCATTGCCATTCTCTCCAAGAAGGGTATGAAGGGCGCTGTACTGTGGAGCATTCTCGGCGGCGCTGTGGTATACTATCTGCTCGGCTTCACCGTAAGCGGATTCTACGACGGCTTCCTCGCAGGCGTATCCCTCAATCCCTTCCAGGCATTTAAGGAATTCGGCACTCAGGCATTCGGAAAAGTATTCACCGAAGGCTTCGACTTTACCACCTATCTCTCTGCAGAAGGTCACAGCGTCGGCGGTCTTATCGTTGCATTTGCAACCACCGCTCTTGCATTCTGCATGGTTGATATGTTCGACACCATGGGTACTCTCTACGGTGCCTGCCGCGGCGGCAATATGCTCGTAAAAGACGAAAAGGGCGAAGAAGTTGTTCCCAACATGAACCGCGCAATGATGGCTGACGCAATCGCTACCCTGACCGGCTCTGTCTGCGGTACTTCCACCGTTACGACCTTTGTCGAATCCTCCGCAGGTGTTGCTGCAGGCGGACGCACAGGCTTATCCGCAGTAGTAACCGCTTGCCTGTTCTTCGTTGCTCTGTTCCTGTCCCCCATCGCTGCTCTGATTCCTGCCTGCGCATATGCTGCGGCTCTTATCTATGTCGGCGTTCTCATGATGAGCTGTGTCAAGGATATTCAGTGGGATAACCCCTCTGTTGCTCTTCCCTCTTTCCTCACTCTTGCCATGATGCCTTTCACCTACAACATCTCCTATGGCATCGCTTTCGGCCTCATCTCACACGTTGCAATCAAGGTATTCACCGGCAAAGCCAAGGAAGTCAACATCGGCACATGGGTCATCACCCTGCTGTTTGCCGCCATGTTCTTCCTGACTCACTAATATTAATACGCAAACACATTCAGCTGCGGAGATTATCTCCGCAGCTTTTTTGGTTTTTGAATATGTACAAGCGCTTGGAAGCATGATAAAATACATATAACTAAAATCGTGAGGTATAAAAATGATTGTATTTTCTGACATAAACAAGCTTCAGGAGCTGGCCGACGGAGCACCGAAGGTCGGCAAGGATGAAATTCTTTCGCTTGCGGACCTTGCAAGCAACGGCGACGAAAGTGCGCTGTATCAGCTTTTCTATGTTCTGCTTCCTCATTTCTGTGCCGAATACAA
>JAZLGD010000187.1:0-3088 GCA_045616105.1 Oscillospiraceae bacterium
CAGATTATCCATGCGGCAGGTGCTGATGACGTTTTTTACGCCCTCTTCAAAATATCCGCCTGCGCAGAGATAGCCGAGACGGGACATACCCGTATCAAGCTTTATGTGTATCTTTAATGTACCGCCAAGGGCCTTTGCCGCTTCGGAATATTCTATTGCCTTTGCCTCACAGCTTACGGTCTGAGTCAGATTATTCTCAAGCAGAAGCTTTACATATTCAGGCGGAGTGTGGCCCAGAATCAGTACGGGCATCTTAACTCCGTTTTTTCTAAGCTCGAGAGCTTCGTCCAGACATGCGATTGCAAGGTAATCCGCTCCGCACTTTTCAAGGCGCTTTGCAACCTCAACAGCGCCGTGTCCATAAGCATCAGCCTTGACAATGCCGAGGAACTTTGTACCCTCGGGAAGCTTGCTTCTTATGGTGCGGTAGTTATGCTCAATGTTATCCAGGCTTACTTCAGCCCATGTTCTCTTCTGAAGATCGTTCATTTTTTACCCTACTTCCCAGTCGCTTATATCAATAAATATGGCTGTTTTCTCGTTATATGTAATTTCCGCGTTTTTCGGAGTCATGCTCTCGGTGTCAAGCCAGACATTAACCGTCATATCGTCCTCGGGGATAAGCCGCACGACCAGCATGCCGTCCTCGTCCCACGCAAGGTCAAGGTGGGCATCCTTGATGGCTCTTAGCATTATCGGCAGCGACGACATGGGGCTGAGCCACGATCCTCCGATATTGCCGAGGTCGAGCATCGCACCTTCATATTCAAGGCTTGTTTCCCCGTCCTTTACTCTGGCTTTTATTCCGGAAACTATATCCGGCTTCAGCACTTCTATGACAGCTTCGCCATCTTTTTCCGAAAACGCCAGATCAAACTGTGCCGATATCTTGCTGTATTCCGCGGTTACATGGCCTTTAAAGCTTACGGTTTCGGCCTTCGCAACCGTTTGAGCAAAATTCATGAACGCTCTCTCCTCGCCGCCAGAGCAGCCGCTCAGTAGAAGGAGACTTATCGTCAGTACAATCAAGGCTATACGCTTCATATCTGCCTCCGTACATTGGTTTTCGCTTAATTATATTATAGCCAAGCGGAATTAATTAGTCAAATTTTCTATTGACTTTTCTTGTGTTCTGGAATATAAATAATGTATTGTAAATAAAAACTGCTTTGATCGGGAAAATAACGCTGAAGACTGCAGAAAGAGAATGGCGGTCACCGGCTGAAAGCCGCCTGTGCTGTACGCGTTTGGTTCGCCCGTGAGCTCCGGCCAATTCCCGGCGGTTCGGACACCGTTATCTGTTCATCAAGCGCGATTATACATCGAATCAGGGTGGTACCGCGGAAGACCAGTCTTTCGTCCCGTTGTTGGGATGAGGGGCTTTATTTTTTTGTTTATAAAATATTTTATAGAGGAGAAACATTATGAAGGCACTTATGCAGGAGCTTAGAGATAAGGCTCTTCAGTCTATTACTCAGGCTGAAAACATGGATTCTCTCGAAGCTCTCAGAGTAAAGTATCTCGGAAAAAAGGGTGAGCTGACAGCTATACTCAAGCAGATGGGCAAGCTCTCTGCTGAGGAGCGTCCCGTTATGGGCCAGCTCGCAAACCAGCTTCGTGCAGAGATTGAAAAGAAGATTGATGACACACGCGTAAATCTTGAGGCGAAAGCTCTTGAAGCACGCCTTAAGAAAGAAGCTCTTGACGTCACCATTCCCGGTGAAGAATTCAAGCTCGGTCACAAGCACCCCATGTACATGGCTCTTGACGAGATCAAGGATATATTCGTCGGCATGGGCTTTACCGTCCTCGACGGCCCCGAGGTTGAGCTTGCCAGCTACAACTTCGACAAGCTCAACGCTGAGGAAGGTCACCCCTCCCGCGACTGGTCCGACACCTTCTATTTCACTGAGGACAGCAGCATCATGCTCCGCAGCCAGACAAGCCCCATGCAGGTACGCGCCATGGAAACCATGGATCTGCCTATCCGCATTATCGCTCCCGGCCGCGTTTACCGCAAGGACGAGGTTGACGCAACCCACTCTCCCATGTTCCATCAGGTTGAGGGCATGGTCATAGACAAGGGCGTTACCATGGCAGACCTTAAGGGCACTCTCAACGCTGTTATGCAGCAGCTTTTCGGCGAGGGTACAGTAACCCGCTTCCGTCCCCATCACTTCCCCTTCACCGAGCCCAGCTGCGAGATGGACGTTCAGTGCCACAAGTGCGGCGGCAAGGGCTGCCCCACCTGCAAGGGCGAGGGCTGGATCGAAGTTCTCGGTGCAGGCATGGTTCATCCCAAGGTTCTTGAGATGAGCGGCATCGACTCCGAGGAATACACCGGTTGGGCATTCGGCATGGGTCTTGAGCGTCTTGCAATGCGCCGCTTCAAGATTGCCGACCTGCGTCTGATATTCGAAAACGATGTTCGTTTCCTCGAGCAGTTCTAAGGAGGGTTAAAGATGAATTTAAGCAGAAAATGGCTCAACGAATTTGTTGAGGTTAATGTTGAAGACAGAGAATTTGCCGAGGCTATGACCCTCTCCGGCTCCAAGGTTGAAGTTACCGAAGATCTCGGCAAGGAAATCATAAATGTTGTTGTGGGTAAGATCCTCTCAATGGAGAAGCACCCCGACTCTGACCATATGTGGATCTGCAAAATTGACACAGGCAAGGAAGAGCCCGTTCAGATCGTCACAGGCGCATGGAATGTTCATGCAGGCGACATTGTTCCCGCAGCGCTGGACAACTCCGTTCTCCCCGGCGGCAAGAAGATTGAAAAGGGTCAGCTCCGCGGCGTTGAAAGCTGCGGCATGCTCTGCTCTCTCAGCGAGCTCGGTCTTGACGAGCGCGACTTCCCCTACGGCGTAATCACCGCCGCCGCTCTTTTAAACGACTATCATCCCATCGACAAGGACAAGCCCTCCATCCCCACTGACATCAAGTCCGGCGATAAGGTATTCGGACCTGTCGTTGCCGCTAAGGTGCTGAGCGTTGAAAACAACGGCTTTGACTGGAAGTGCACACTTGAGGGCATTGACGGCGAGATTATCACTCCCTGCCAGAACCTCCATGTCGGCGATATGGT
>JAZLGD010000188.1:0-5392 GCA_045616105.1 Oscillospiraceae bacterium
AGGCTTTTTAATCAGTTTAAATATCCGCCGCTGTATGAGTATGTGTCCGCATCGGCGTATTTCTTAACATCAAACTCAACGCTTGTGCCGTCACTTGTGCAGTGAATATCGCCCTGCATGTCCGTGCGCAAAACCTTCGCACCCACGCCCTGAAGTTGGCTTAAGCTGCGGCTTGTGGGGTGGCCGTAGCTGTTGTCACCTGCAACGGAGATTACGGCGTATTCGGGCTTTACGGCCTGCAGAAATTCGTAAGAGCTTGATGAGCTGCTGCCGTGGTGCCCCACCTTGAGCACGGTGCTGCTCAGCTCAAAGCCGGATTCGATGGCGGCCTGCTCGTCCTGATATTCCGCATCGCCCGTGAAAAGAAACGAGGTTTCGCCGTATTCCACGCGGATGATGAGGGATGTGTTGTCCGAATATGTTTCGCCCTGCTTGGGGCCGATTACGGTGCAGCGTGCAGAGCCGAGGGAGAACTCGTCGCCTGCATCGGGAACGGTGATTTCAACATTCTGCTTTTTTAGATACTTCACGAAATTGCAGAAGGTCTTGGTGTTATGGGAGGTGACGGTGCAAAGAGCGGTGTCAACGCTTGCGTAATTCAGCGCAGCGGAAAGTCCGCCCACGTGGTCGGCATCGGCATGTGATGCGACGATGTAGTCAAGGTGACTCACGCCGTGTGCTTCAAGGAAGCTGTATACTTTTCTCGATGCTCCGCCGGGGCCGCCGTCAATAAGCATGGCTTTTCCGTCGCAGATAATAAGCGCGGAGTCGCCCTGACCTATGTCAAGGAAATAGACTTCAAAATATGAGCCCTCGGGTATGGGCGGTGGAGCGGGGGCTTCGTCCTGCGGCTTGATGTAAGCATAGGCGAGGCTGAGCGCTATTATCAGTGTAATAAGCACATTGCGGAGAATGTGCCGTTTTTTTCTTACGGGTTTACTCATGCTTGCATTTTACCATACATCTGTGATACTGTTCAATAAGAAAACCAAATCGAAAGGGTAATCGTCATGTACAGGCTCATGATAGTTGAAGATGATATAGGAATTGCCGAGGCAGTAAAGACGCAGGCGGAGGCGTGGGCGTTTGAGGTGCACACGGCAGAGGACTTCCGCAATGTTTTAGGCGAGTTTGAGGACTTTGCCCCTCACATTGTGCTAATGGATATATCTCTTCCGTTTTTTAACGGCTACCACTGGTGCAGCGAGATCCGCCGCCGCTCCAATGTGCCCATAATATTCATTTCATCCGCTTCGGACAACATGAATATTGTAATGGCAATGAATATGGGCGCGGACGATTTTATTGCCAAGCCCTTTGACGGCAATGTGCTTATGGCAAAGGTTCAGGCGCTTCTGCGCCGTACATACGACTTTGCCGCGGCGGCACCCGTTCTGGAGCATAAGGGCGCTGTTCTGAGCACAGGAGATAACAGCCTGTCATACAAGGACGGGAAAATTGAGCTCAGCAAAAACGAGTACCGCATATTGCTCTGCCTCATGGAGAGCAAGGGCAAGATAGTAAGCCGTGAAAAGCTCATGGAGCGACTCTGGGAGACAGATTGCTTCGTGGATGACAACACGCTTACGGTAAATGTAAACCGTCTCAGAAAGAAGCTGGACGCCGCAGGACTGGAGGGCTTTATAACCACCAAATTCGGCGTAGGTTATATACTGGAGTGAAGTGATGGAACTGTTTTTGTCATACCTGAAGGCGCGGCGCAGGTATTTTATCCTGACTGCATTTTTTGCCCTGCTGTTTATCATTGCCTTTGCGCTTTACAGACTGCCGATTATGGCAGTTATATACCCCATGGCGCTGTGCCTGCTGTTCGGCACCGTTTTCTGCGCTGTGGATTTTTCCCGATTTAAAAGCAGACACAGGCTGATGTGCGATGTGAAGAAGCTGGGTGCTGCCATGGCGGACGCTCTGCCTGCCGCAGACAGTCTGCCCGAGGAGGATTATCAGGAGCTTGTGCGCACTCTCTGCCACGAAGCCATGGAAATTCAGGTGAACGATACGGCGGCATACCGCGACATGGTGGACTATTACACCGTCTGGGCTCATCAGATTAAAACTCCCATTGCAGCGATGAAGCTGAGCCTGCAGGGAGAGGACAGCGCGTTATCCCGCAGATTAAGCTCGGATCTGTTCCGCATTGAGCAGTATGTTGAAATGGTTCTGGCCTTTCTGCGCATCGACTCGGATTACAGCGACTATGTTTTCCGTCAGCATGACCTCGACGCCATCATGCGGCAGTCGGTCAGGAAATTTGCACCCGAGTTTATCGGAAGGAAAATCGGGCTTGAGTATGAAGAAGTGCACAGGGACATCATAAGCGACGAGAAGTGGCTGGGCTTTGTGTTTGAACAGCTCCTGTCCAATGCGCTCAAATATACCCGCGAGGGCAGCGTTAAAATTTATCTCAGAGACGAGGACACGCTTTGTATTGCCGACACGGGAATAGGCATTGCTCCCGAGGATCTGCCCCGAATTTTCGACAAGGGCTATACCGGCGCAAACGGCAGACAGGACAAGGCGGCAAGCGGACTCGGCCTGTATCTGTGCAGAAAAATCTGCGACAGGCTTGGGATAGGAATATCCGCCGAATCGGAGATAGGTAAGGGCACGGTCATATGTCTGGACTTAAGGCAGTATGAGCTGAAGAAAGAGTAATTCTTACGAAAGTGTAAGTTTTGAAACGGGGAATGTAAGCCGATTCTATGGAGTGCATTTCCCGCTTTTGCTAAGATATGACCATAAACTACCCACGGAGGTCTTTTCATGAGCATTCTTGAAGTATCGGGACTTAAGAAAGTCTACACAACCCGCTTCGGCGGTAATAAAGTTGAAGCGCTGAAAAATGTCAATTTCAGCGTACAAGAGGGCGAATACATCGCCATTATGGGCGAGTCGGGCTCGGGCAAAACCACTCTGCTTAATATTCTTGCCGCACTTGATAAGCCTACCTCAGGCTCGGTCAAGCTCGACGGCAAAGAGCTTTCAACGATTAAGGAGTCCGCTGTTGCGAAGTTTCGCCGAGATAATCTGGGATTCGTTTTTCAGGAATTCAATCTGCTGGACACCTTCAGCCTTGAGGATAATATTTTCCTGCCTCTGGTGCTTGCCGGCAAGAGCCACGAAACAATGGAGGCAAGACTTAAACCCATCGCGCAGCATCTCGGCATCACCGAGCTTCTGAAGAAATATCCCTATGAGGTCTCGGGCGGTCAGAAACAGCGCGCCGCAGTTGCACGCGCGCTCATCACCGACCCAAAGCTCATCCTTGCCGACGAGCCAACGGGCGCACTTGACTCCAAGGCAACCGACGAGCTTCTCCGTCTTTTCGCCGATATAAACCGCGGCGGTCAGACCATCATCATGGTTACCCATTCGGTCAAGGCGGCAAGCAGCGCAAGCCGTGTTCTGTTCATTAAGGACGGCGAGGTTTATCACCAGATTTACCGCGGCAACAGCACCAATGAGCAGCTTTATCAGAAGATTTCCGATACCCTCACCATACTTGCGACAGGCGGTGACGCAAAATGAAGCTGGGCCTTTATTTCAAGCTCGCATGGACGGGAATAAATAAAAACCGCAAGCTCTATATCCCTTATATACTCTCGTGCGTCGGCATGATTGCAATGTTCTACATTATTCATGCCATAAGCGCATCGCCGCTTCTCAAAGAAATGTCGGGCGGCGGCTCGCTGGGCTCGATTCTCGGACTCGGCAAGTTCGTTATTGCCGCCTTTGCACTCATCTTTCTCATCTATACCAACTCGTTTTTAATCCGCCGCAGGTATAAGGAATTCGGCCTTTATAACATCCTCGGTATGGATAAAAGAAGCATCAGCAGCGTTGTTGCAATCGAAGCCATAATTGCTGCGGTAATAAGTCTTGCCTGCGGTCTGGGTCTCGGAATTGCACTGTCAAAGCTTGCAGAGCTCGGTCTGATGAGAATCATACAGGGCGAGGTCAATTACAAATTCTCCGTTTCCCTTGAAGCGGTGGTATACACGGTTGGGCTTTACGGAGCGATTTTCCTTTTGATTTTCATAAAAAGCATTGTTCAGGTGCGCATTTCTAAGCCTCTCGAGCTTTTGAAGAAAGAAAATGCAGGCGAAAAAGCACCCAAAGCAAACTGGATTATTGCAGCCTTGGGTGTAATCATTCTTGGAATTGCATACTATCTGGCAGTCAGCATAGAAACGCCGCTTTCCGCGCTCACCATATTCTTCGGTGCGGTGCTTATGGTAATAGCAGCAAGCTATATGCTGTTCATTTCCGGCTCTGTTGCGCTTTGCAAGGTGCTGCAGAAAAACAAGGGATATTACTATAAGAAAAACCATTTCGTCTCCGTTTCCTCAATGGTCTACCGCATGAAGCGAAACGGAGCGGGTCTGGCATCGATCTGCATCCTCTCCACCATGGTGCTTGTCTCCGTATCCGCCACCACAAGCCTGTACTTCGGGGCAAACGATACCCTGAACGCGCGATACCCCGTTGAAAACCAGTTCAATGTTTCGCTGAAATCAATTGACAATCTGACGGACGGCACAATCGATGAAATCGAGAGCAGATACGATGAGGTTTTCCATAACTACGGACTTGAGCCGCAAAATCTTGTGAAATACGCCTATATCTATTCTGTCGGTCTGATGGTTGATAAGGACGAAATAAATACCGATGTTGACCCCTACGAATCGAACGTGGGCGCTTACGAAAAGCTGCGCGAGCTCTACTTCATTCCACAAGCAGATTACAACGGGGCAACGGGCGAAAATGTTTCGCTCAAGGACGGCGAAGCTCTTGTCTGCACCAAGGGCTGTGACTATGACCGCGACAGTTTCCATTTCAAAGGAATTGAACTGAAAATAGTCGGAGAATTTAAAACCTTTGCCACCTTCGGCGATGCCAATGCCGCAGTAACTCCGTCTGTAATGTTTGTTATCCCCGATATGGAAACCATGCGGCCTCTCGGCGAGCTTACGGACGAATACAACAGTTATCCTGTTCATTGGTTCTACGGCTATGACATTGATGCAGACGAGGAAACTCAGATAAATATATATAACGACCAGCAGAAAGCCCTTAAAGAACTGGACGAAGAGATGTCAACAGAAGAAGAGCCGACGCTTTTCTCATACTACTGCGATTGCCTTGCAAGCAGCAGAAGCGATTTCTTCCAGAGCTTCGGCGGACTGTTCTTTATCGCCATTATGCTCAGCGTGGTGTTCATCTTCGCAATGGCCATGATAATCTACTATAAGCAGATTTCCGAGGGATATGAGGATAAATCGCGGTTTGAAATCATGCAGAAGGTGGGTATGACGAAGGAGGACATCAAAAAGAGCATCAACGCTCAGGTGCTTACCGTGTTCTTTGCTCC
>JAZLGD010000189.1:0-8651 GCA_045616105.1 Oscillospiraceae bacterium
CCGACAGTGTAATTCGGCTCATATTGTACCTGCTTTCCGCAGGGAGTGACCGAATTTATTATACCGCTTATTGTCATAGTGAACATCTGGTAAAATCCCCTTTTTTCCTTCAAAAAATGACCTTCACTTTGGCAATCAACATTCTTACTGTACGCAGTTTACCAAGCTTCGTGTCCTAAAAAACGGACAACAAAAAACCGTGCATGATTTATCGGTTCATGCACGTTTTTTTAATATGAAATTGTCTACTGCGAAATTGCGTTATTCAGTATCAAGGTGCTGTACAGGAACAGAACATCCTGACTGTCGAAGTCGATAAAGTCCGGAAGCAGAGATCTGTTCATATACCTGAGATCAACAACGGTGATCTTCTGATAAGCGGGAATCAGAAGGGGTACCAGACTTGAGCCGAAGGAGTCGCGGAAAACAATAAGCTCCCCATCGTTTTTTGCGAGGGGATTGGTGATGACCAGAAGCGGCTCGGAGCCCTGAAGAAACATTTCGTATGCGTCCCTGCCCGCACCCTTTCTCAAATCATAGAGCACGGCGGGCCTTGCTTTGCCGGTGGAATAGGAAGTGATGGAACAGGCATCGAGAGCATCGTTTGTCAGGTACAGAATTGTTTCGGGCTTAATCTTCAGCGCAGATTGCGCGGCATATGCGCCGTAGAAATCTGCGTCCAGTCTGTTTTCTTTATAGGCGAAGCCGCTTTCGCGGCCGAGCGCCTCGAGAATCGTGTCCGCAACGGGAACGATTGCTTCCTGCTTCCAATGCTGGTCTGTCAGATAAAAGCTTTCAATGGAAAGCCTGTCTGAGATGTCAATGTATTCGGCATAAGGCATGCCGTCACGAATCCGCCCGATAAATTCAGGGTAGTTGACGGTCGGGAACAGACTGCCCGCCGCAAGATATCTGTTTTTATCGGGAATTACGGACAGATAGGTTTTGCAGTCTGTGCCTTTTATATAGTCGTCATAGACGCTGTTCAGAACTCTGACGGAGTTTTTGACATTGCTTTCATTCAGCGGATACTCCAGCTTGGAAAGATAGCCGTCTTTGAGATAGATGTCGTGGTTAGCCGGATTCAGCATAACATACTTCAGGGTGTAGGCCTTTACGGAACGGAAGAAGTCACGCGCCGGGAACTGGTCCACGGCGGCAGCCTCGAAGTCAGAAATATATTTGCCGGAAGCAATATCTTCAAAGCTGAACGAAGGGAAGTCCGCCAGCGTTCTTCGCTCCGAGTAGGAGTATTTGGTGTCCGGCTTAAACACGCTTATCAGGCAGAAAATGAGAATAAAGCCGCCGAACAGCGCAAGGGTCATAATACTTTTTAGATTTCTTTTCATAACACCCTCCTTTTTAGAATCTGAAATAGAGGAAGGGATTAAATGAGCCGTCAACAAGATAGGCGGTGACTACAAGCAAAAGAATAAGAATCACAAGCGGCTCTATAATAACGAGGGCCTTGCCCGTGGTTTTGCCTGCCTCCAGCCTGCGGTAGAGTGTCTTCGGCAGCGAGCTTGCACCGATAACGCCGATAACTATCACCGCCGCGTAAGAACGAAGATAGTACAGAGTTTCGGTGGTGCAGAAGGGAAGTCCGTTCATTCCGAGCATGCTCGCAAAATCGGAAACGCAGCCGCTCAGCGAGGACGCGTTGAACAGAACGAAGCCAAATAGGGTCGCCAGAAGAAGATATATGTGTCCGAAGACTTTGTGCCGGCTCAGGAACTTGCCCAATACAAGCTTTTCAACGGTCAGCAGTATTGCATAGAACAGACCCCAGAGAACGAAATTCCATGCAGCGCCGTGCCAGAGTCCCGTCAGCATCCAGACTATAAGAATGTTCAGAAGCTGGCGATATATTCCCCTGCGGTTTCCGCCAAGAGGAATGTATATGTAATCGCGGAACCATGAGCCTAAGGAAATGTGCCAGCGGCGCCAGAATTCGGTAACGCTGGCAGACTCATAGGGATGGTCGAAGTTTTCCTTTAAGTCGAAGCCGAAGATTTTGCCGAGGCCGATGGCCATATCCGAATATCCCGAGAAGTCGAAGTAAATCTGCAGCATATACGAAAGTGCATACAGCCACGCAAAGACAACGGATGCCTCGGAGGAGGCATGGAATTGAGCAACGAGCTCTCCGAGCAGGTTAGCTATAAGGACTTTTTTGCTGAGTCCTATGGTGAAGCGACGGACGCCCTCTGCGGCCTTGTCGGTAGAATGGCTGCGATTTTTGAGTTGCGCCTCGATGTCTGAGTACCGCACGATAGGGCCTGCAATGAGCTGAGGGAAGAAAGAAACATATGCGCCGAAATCAACGAAGCTTCGGTTAGCTGAAATGCTCCCTCTGTAAACATCGATATCGTAGCTCATGAGCTGGAAAGTGTAAAAGCTGATACCTATGGGCAGAGCAATGTTTGCCGCGGGTATGGCAAGCCTGAATGCGCTGTTCAGACTCCCGATAAAAAAGTCGGTATACTTGAAATAGCACAGCATTCCCAGATTGAAAATTATGCTCAGCGCGAGGAACACTTTTGAAGCGATCTTTCCCCGATTCCTTTCGATAAGAAGCCCCAGAATATATCCCGCGAAAACGGATAAGGCAAAAAGAACAACAAGCTGCTTTTCGCCCCATGCGTAGAACGCAAGACTGAAAAAGAACAGCACCGCGTTCCTGAGCCTTATCATTTTCGACGGAACGGCGAAATAAACCGCAGTTACCGTCACTAAGAAAAAGAAAAGGAAATGAATACTGGAAAATAGCATATATGTTGCTTATTCTTCGTCGAAGCTTGCGGGAGTCATAACAAAGCAGACCTTGTTGCCTGCAACGCCCGATGCCATCTCGTCGGCGCGGGTGCAGATGTTCCAGCCGAGGTCGGCGCTGTCCTCAAGAGATTTCACAAATGTGTCGGCATCAACGCCGTCTTTCAGCTGAAATACATAGCCGATGAAGGGAATTGTCGAGATTGCCGGGCCGAAAGAGGCGGCAGACTCAAAGCCTTCGGGTACGGCGTTCAGACCGGGAAACCAGCCATCGGAATCAAGAGGAGTTGCCAAAGTCATGAAGGGGAAAAGCTCGTTTTCGCTCATCTTTACGGCGAGAGCTTCCGCATCGGCGCTTGAATCGGCCTTCGCCGCTTCTTCAAAAGCGGCTATCAGCTTTCCGGACAGGGTATCGGGCTCCTCGGGCTCGGCGGTTTTGCCGCAGGCGGTAAAGGACAGGGTCGCTATTAAAGCCAGTAAAAGAGCAATAAATTTTTTCATGTTTTTTCTCCTTGTCTGTTTTCCTGCGTACAGCGCGGGGATAAACAAAGCGCAGGAAAAAGATATTTGTTGTATTATCTCATATATTATATGTGCGTACAAGCACGAATTTCAGGCGTGTAAAATCATGGATTAACGATTGAAAGCTTAACAACACGCAAAAGCCGTCGGACTTAATCCGACGGCTTTTTGTTATGCTATTAAACTGAAATTTATTCTCCTGTTCTTGCACTACCGCCTTGGCCCTCATAGTAGTCTTGTAATGCGTGTACTATTTCAGGAACGGTATGTAAAGAATCAATATCAATAGCATCAAAAACTTCTTCGTCTCCTGTCTTTTCAAGAATCACACCATCATCTCTTATTTTAACAAAGAATGTTTCTTCTTCTCCATTTAGTTCACAGATGATTGTGGATTGAGTTGTAGTACCGTATGAATAATTAGAACCGCCTACGAAATATCCAATCACGGAAATGATAATCAGTGCGGATATGAATATCAACTTTTTCTTTGATTTCATAAAAAATACAGCAAGCATTATGATTAGGAAAATAATATCCAAAATGCACATGACCAACTGTGTATGTGAGTAATATAGCTTTAAAATGCAGCCAACTGTATCTACAAGCATTCCAGCAACTGGGAGTGCATATAATACACTACTGTACCACTTGTCCTTGTTCCAGTAATAAAGAACAAATGCAACTAAGGCACATACAACAGATGCTCCACCCCAAAAAATCAGTTTGCTCCAATCAAGAAACCCCGTTCTTGAAAGGTTGGGAGTAAATAATACAACAAAGGCATCAAATGCATAATAACTAACACACATTCCGCCCAAATAAAGGAATGTGTTTATCATTGCATTCTTATTGGAACAACTGAAATAAATGACAAATGATGTTGTAAAAATCCAAAATCCATAAGAGCCTGCAATAGAACTTAATCCCAGCAAACCATCATTCGGTAACAAATTGCAAGCCTCTGTAATCAGACCAATAATTAGTCCCCAAATCGTTACTTTGATATATGATTGTTTAGTATTTTTCAGTTCAAACATATTCTAACAGTCCCTTCACATTCATAGTTTTTTTATCGTCCACAAAATTAAGATTTCTTGCCCATCGCACAAAGTGCGCAAGCTGGAATTTATCCTTCTGCTCCGGTTTTCCTGCGTGCAAAAAGAGGTCCCTCCTCGCCCGTTTCACCTGTCGGCACAAACCCTGCTTTGTTCAGAACTTTTTGGGATGCGATATTGGACTCTTCCGTTTCGGCCACGACACACGTTACGCAGGGCTGCATTAAAGCCCAGTCCGTAAGTGCCAAAACTGCTTCGGTTGCATAACCACAGCCCTGATAATTCTCTGCAATACCGTATCCGATTTCTGCAGTCCCTTTTTCGGTGATACCTTTGAAGCAAAGCTCTCCGATGTGAGTACCGTCTTTTAATTCTATCATCCAGATCGCATACCACTCCCACTGCTCCGGGTGCTTTAGGCAGCCATCCAGCATTTCCGTATAAGCTGCTTTCAGAACATCAACGGACTGCGCCGCAATAAACACTTCCATCTGCTCTTGAGAAGCAGCATATATTTTTAACCGACTTGTTTCTATCATGTTTCTCCTCGCTAAATTAAAGTTTGTTTCCGTAAGCCCGCCGCGCCGTATTTACAAGGTCACTCGCAACAGGGGATACATGATTATAAAATAGCCGAGCAGAGTCCATATAATGAATTTTTTCTGCCTGAAAACCGCGACAAACTCGCGGAGAAGGGCGGTGGGCCAGTAATACAGCGCCACAGGTGCACCGATGCCGCAGCATTTCATGCCGAGCTTTCTTGCATAGGTCAGGCAGCGGTAGATATGGTAGTTGCTGGAGACCAGCGCAACCCTTTTGCCTCCACCGCGAGAGTCGATAATCCGCTGGGAAAACGCAAGATTTTCCATGGTCGTGGCGGATTTGTCCTCAAGAAGAATGTGCTCTTCGGGAATGCCGTGGGCGGTAAGGTAATCGGAGATTGCCTGCGCCTCGGAAAGCTTTTCGTCGTCGCCCTGTCCGCCGCTTGCGATTATCATCGGCTTTTTGCTGCAGCGATTGTATGTGCTGATTGCGGTGTCTATGCGGTTTGCAAGAAGCTTCGTTACCTTCTCGCCGTTTGAAAGCCCGCAGCCGTGAATGATTATGTAGTCGAATTTTTGCCGATGCGGAATAATCTGAATGAAAACCGAATACATCACGAAACTCAGAATGATACAGCTGAAATATATTGCGGTCAGCGAGATGGCAAGTGGCCACTTGGAGATTTCGCGGATTCCTATCCAGTTTGAAATGCCAAAAACATAGATTACAGTGGCAATTTCGCCGATGCCGATGAAAACCCCGAGAAGCAGGGACAATAGGTGGGCAAAGGAGAAGGATTCCTTGCGTATAAGGTGGATGCCGTTAACAATAAGCATGGCAGGAACAAGGAATATGATGAGCATTATAAGCAGAAATGCGGTAATAAGAGCAGCGCCCATTTCAGAGCCAAATAGACCTGTTATGAAAAACAGGGTTAAAAAGCAGGCTATCATGAGGAGTACGCAGTTAAAATATCGCTGCGGTTTTTGGATAGTGCAGAAAATAAGCAGAATCCAGCATATTAATACTCCCGGTCCGAGGGCTCTTATGTTTTCCAATATAGCAGTCATTTTTCACCAATCCGACTTTAATTAACAGTATTTTTCCCATTATATCATGCGCCTGCGGAAATATCTATATGGGCTTAGGCCATTGGAGCACGGCATGGGCTGACCGCATCAGGCCCTGATTTAAAAGCAAAAAGGCAGCCAGTTGGCTGCCTTTTGATTTGTGAAAATATAAAAAAACCAATTATTGATTTGAATATAGTTTCATCAGCCCGAGAGCTACGGTCTGCTCAGCATGAGCTCTCAATGCGGAGCTGAAGATAATATCAACGCAATCATATTCATTTTCTGCCAGACGTTCAGTAGATTGAGTTATGGTTGAAACCGAGCTCTCATAATAATCGCAGAAACGATTATATAGGTTTTCATAAGAGGCATCATTCCCAACCTTTGCAGAAATCACCTGACCTATCTGTCCAATGGGCATTACGGTTTTCAAAACACATATTATTATCAGATGAGCAAGGTGCTCTTTGTTGTATTTTTTGCTTTTCGGAGCGGGCATGATTCCCAGCTTTACATAGTTATTTACCATAGACGAAGTAAGGCCTTTGGGGTCATTACCCGGATATCCGTCAAAATATCGGGCCATCAAAGAAAGGACCTGATCCATATAAATATCAAGATCGGGGAGATCATTCCATCTTGGAAGCTTATGTTTTGCTACGCTTTCAACGGTTTCTTTTATTGTGTCGGCTGGCGATTTATCCATGCAGAATCATCCTCCAAAATTATTTATACAATAATCTTAACACATCATTCGCAAAATAACAATAAAGAATTTTGCAAACCCTATTGACAAATATTCAAAAACGGTTTATCTTGTTTTCGATACCAGATGATATCGTGTGCGAATTTATGTTGAGGTGTATAGTATGAATAAACAAGGTTTGTGTGTATTAACCGCCGGTGCTTGCTCTGTAGCGGCGGCTTCCGCAGTTGATTTTTCGATTACCAAGACTTTAATTGATATAGCATTGGATCGCGAACCGCCGAAAATATTAGGACTGCTTCAGAACAGCATTTCAAGATCCACGCGCACAAATGAATTTCTCCATGAAATGGCTCGCACGGAGGAAAAGCTGCTGGAAAAGAACAATACAGTTGTGACAATAACGGCTGAGGACGGTACGGAGCTGACGGGACATTGGATTCCCGCGGACAACCCGAAACGCATTATAATTGCAATGCATGGCTGGAGAGCAAGATGGAGCCGAGATTTCGGTATGATTGCTGATTTTTGGGCAAGTGAGGGCTGCAGCGTACTGTATGCAGAACAGCGCGGACAGAATTCAAGCAGCATTGAGCACATGGGATTCGGACTGACTGAGAGGACTGACTGCGTGACTTGGGCAGAATGGGCTTCAGACAAGGGGCTTCCTGTTTATCTTGCCGGCGTATCTATGGGCGCGTCCACGGTGCTGATGTCATCCGATCTCCCGCTTCCTGAATGTGTTCGCGGAATTATGGCTGATTGTGCTTTTACTTCGCCCGATAAGATATGGAAACACGTAGTCCATGACAACCTGCATCTTCCGTACAATTTGCGCAGTGTGGTTGCAAACAAACTGTGCAAACGGAAAACCGGATATGGCTCTAATGAATTCTCAACGATCGAGTCCTTGAAGTCTTCAAAAATTCCCGTCCTTTTTCTCCACGGAACCGATGACAATTTCGTTCCTGTGAGCATGGCATATGAGAACTACAAGGCCTGTGCATCACCTAAGCGTATTTTTGTAGTTCCGGGCGCTGATCACGGCATGAGTTACTACATTGTCCGCCGGGGATATGAAAATGCAATGAAGTCATTTTGGGAAGACTACGACAAATAACATAATGATTAGAGTTAGGACAAGCCAATATTATAACGGCATACGCATTATAGTTCCTGTGTTTTGCAAATGTACAGAAAAGCCTGTTTGCTCTTTTGCTTAATAGTTTGATTTTTTAGGAGAGGTTAATAATGTCAAAAACAAAAAGCTCTCGCAAAACTGCAATAATTCCCGAATTTGTAGATTTGAAAGAGGATGTCCATATTCCCAAAATACTGCCGAATCCGGTTGAGGGAAACTTAAGGCAATATGCGCTGCGAGTTCCGGAATCCATTGAAGAATGCAGCGGCATAATGGTTTTCGGCAAAAAGATCAAATCACTGGTTTTCTCCACTGATCTTGCAATTATTAAAAATATAAATGCCGATGCAGTCCTTGCGGTTTATCCGTTTACTCCGCAGCCGATAATCGCCGAAGCTCTTTTGCTTGCATCCGATATACCCGTTTTTGTGGGTGTCGGCGGAGGCCTCACACAGGGCAAGCGTGTAATAAATCTTGCCATGTTTGCCGAAATGCAGGGTGCGCTCGGAGTTGTTGTAAATGCCCCCACGTCGGACTTGGTGATAAAGAAAATACACAGCGCAGTTGACATCCCTGTAATTACAACGGTTGTCAATGCCGACACCGATTTCGGCAAGAGGCTGAGCTTCGGAACAACAATATTCAATGTTGCCGCAGGCAGCCAGACGCCAGAGATTGTAAGGCTGATTAAAAAGAAGTATCCGAATGTTCCCGTAATTGCCACCGGCGGCAAAGACGACAAGAGCATTCTCGAAACGATTCTCGCAGGAGCAAATGCCATTAGCTATACGCCTCCCTCCAGCGCAGAGCTTTTTAAAAACTCCATGGCTCGGTAT
>JAZLGD010000190.1:0-9304 GCA_045616105.1 Oscillospiraceae bacterium
GAAAAGGATGCGGCGCTTGAACGCAGATTTCAGCCCGTAAAGATAAACGAGCCTGACAAACAGCAAACCATGAGTATGCTCAAAAGTGTGAGGGAGGGACTTGAAAACCATCATCACGTCAAGCTCAGCCAATCGGCCCTCGAAGCTTCAATAGAGCTTTCCGTCAGGTATATAAACGACCGATTCCTGCCAGACAAGGCAATAGACCTTGTTGACGAGTCTGCGGCAAAGGTTCATGTTTCCGGAGGAGCCCTTGTCACTGACGAGGATGTTGCGGAGATAGTGTCACTGTGGACGGGTATACCGCTTTCCAACTTAAATGCCGACGAAACGGAAAGACTGAAAAACATGGAGAGCATTCTACACCGCAGAGTCGTGGGGCAATCGGAAGCAGTTTCCGCAGTCGCAAGGGCAATCCGCCGCGGCAGAGTAGGATTATCCGACCCTAAAAGACCTATCGGCAGTTTCCTGTTTCTCGGCCCGACGGGAGTTGGCAAAACGGAGCTTTGCAAAGCCCTTGCCGAGGCGGTTTACGGCGATGAAAGCGCCATGATACGCCTTGATATGTCCGAGTATATGGAAAAGCACACGGTATCAAAGCTCATTGGCTCACCTCCCGGATATATCGGCTATGAGGACGGAGGTCAGCTGACAGAAAAGGTTAGGCGCAAGCCGTGGTCGGTCGTTCTTTTTGATGAGATTGAAAAGGCCCACGAGGACGTCTGGGGAATACTTCTTCAGATAATGGATGACGGGCATCTGACCGATTCATCGGGCAGAAAGGTCGACTTCAAAAATACGATTATTGTTATGACCTCCAATATCGGCGCCAAGGAGATAACGGATTCAAAGCCGCGATTGGGCTTCGGAATGGGCGAGGGAAGCGCCGCAAGCGAGCTTGAAATGAACGAGCGGGTGAACGAAAAGCTGAAGCATGTGTTCAGCCCCGAATTCTTAAACCGTATAGACGATACAATTATTTTCCACAGATTGAGCCGTGAGGAGATTAAAAGTATAACCGAGCGCATGCTTGAAACCGTTTCAAAACGCTTTGAAAACCTCGGCATGAAGCTCAGTATTACCGACACGGTGGTCAATAAGCTTTCGGACATAGGCTACGATGAAAAATACGGCGCACGCCCTCTGCGAAGAGCAATTCAGACCAACATTGAGGATAATGCGGCGGAAATGCTGCTTGACGGTAAGATAGCCAGAGGCGATTGCGTGTCAGCAAGAATCAGAGAGAACAAAATAGTTTTGACTAAGTGCGAATAAGGTAATATAATCTACCTGTTATTGAAAAGAGGTAGATCGTGTGACTAAACAGGAAAAGATAGATGCGATAAATGCAAGCTGCAGTTATAATATTTATAACGGCATTAAGGTCGTTGACCTGAAAGAAAATGTTTGTGTTGTCGAGGCCGAGCTGCGTGATGAATCCATGAACCCATGGGGCATGGCTCACGGCGGACTGGTATATTCGCTGTGCGATGTCTCCGCGGGCGTTGTTGTAAGTCAGACCGGGCGCCGCGGCGTAACCCAAAGCGGTATGGTTTATTATCTCCGTCCTTCCACGGGCAAAAAGCTCAGGGCGGAGGGCAAGATCATAAAAAACGGCAAAACCGTTGTTCTGGTTGAGGCCAATGTATATAACGACGAGGGATTACACACGGCCCGGGGCGAGTTCCAGATTTTCATTGTCGAAAACGGAAAATGAGCCGAAACCCTTGAAGTAGAAACAAATTCGTGATTTATCGTTGCATATATAATAATAGTATGATATAATCACTTTCACTTTTATTTTGCTTGGAACAGGAGCGTGTTAATCCGAAATGGATGATGGCAGTCGATTGTCATTGATAATCGTTGTAGTTTTACTTTTCTGCGCGGCTTATTTCGCCGTAGCAGAAACAGCTTTTTCCTCTGTACCGCGCGTTAAGATAAAGACCCGCGCCGACAGAGGCGATACTCGCGCAAAGAAAGCGCTTTTTGTGCTTGATAACTTTGAGCAGGCTATAACAACAATACTCATTTGTACAAACATCGTACATATAACAGCCGCCACAATAGTCACCGTAACGGTCACAAGACTGTGGGGGGTAAGCGCGGTTACCCTAAGTACGATTATAACCACAATCGTGGTGTTCTTCGCAGGCGAAATGCTGCCGAAGAGTATAGCAAAGAAATACAGCGAGCGACTGTCATTGGCAGTGGCCGGTTCGCTGTGCTTTTTTATGCGCATTTTTAAGCCGCTGGCGGCGGTTTTGTCTGCGGTGGGAAGCTTTGCAGCCCGCTTTGTAAAATCTGACCCGGAGATATCCGTCACCGAGGACGAAATATACGATATCATCGAGGATATGACCGAGGAGGGAAGCCTCGACTCCGAGCGCGGTGAGCTTATATCCTCCGCACTTCAGTTCGGAAGCGTCACTGTCGAGAGCATACTCACCTCCCGTGTTGACCTTGCCGCAATCGATGTTGAGGACTCAAACGAAGAAATCCTTGAGTATGTCCGTGCCGTAAAGCACAGCCGCATTCCCGTTTATGAGGGAAGCGTCGATAACATCATCGGCATACTGCAGATAAGAAAATATATAAAGGCATATCTGAACGATAAAGAGAATCTTGATATCCGCTCGCTTCTGGACGAGCCCTATTTTGTACACCAGAGCACCATGATAGACGACCTCCTGCCTGCCATGAGCAAGGGCAGATTTAATGTTACCGTTGTTACCGATAACTATGGCGGAACCCTCGGCATAGTTACGGTTGAGGATATTCTCGAAGAGCTTGTCGGCGAGATATGGGACGAGGACGATGACATCGAAGAGCCCTACATTATGACGGGCGATGGAACATGGGACTGTGAAGCGGAAATGACCGTAAGCGATGTTTTCGAGCTTCTTGAGTATGACGACCCCGACGAAAACGAAGAGTTTGCAAACAAGCTGCTGGGTGAATGGGCATACGAGCAGTTTGCCGAGATACCCAAAATCGGGGACAGCTTCGAATACTACGATGTAACAGTTAAGGTCTCCGAAATGAACCATAACCGCATACTGCGGCTTACCGTAAACCTCTGCAATGAACTTGGAGGTGACGGAAAATGAGCATTTACTGGTATGTTGCCGGCATTATAGTCTGCATATTCCTCTCAAACTTCTTCTCCGGCGCCGAGATGGCTTATTCATCCTGCAACCGTATGCGCCTTGAAAACGCCATGGAGGACGGCTCTAAGCGTGCAACTCTGGCGGTGAAAATCATTGACCGCTATGACAATGCGCTTTCTGCAATTCTTATCGGCAATAACCTTGTCAATATTGCCTGCTCATCCCTGGGCTCGCTTGCAGTAATACTCGTCGCGGGAGAAAGCTACGCATGGGTATCAACCATTGTAATCACAATCCTTGTTATTATCTTCGGCGAGACCATACCGAAGATATGCGCCAAGGGAAGCGCAAACCGAATTGCCCTCCGTGATTCCTATATCATACGCACTCTCACTATAGTACTGATGCCTCTTATCTGGCTTGTTGTCTGCTTTATAAACCTTCTGACAAAAGGAATTAAGGGCGAGCAGGACGATAGCGACGAGGAAGCTGCGGTTGAGGAACTCAGCTCGATTATAGAGACCGCCGAGGACGAGGCTGTGCTGGATGAGGACCGGTCCGAGCTGGTACAGGCGGCGATTGATTTCTCCGATGTTTCCGCATACGAAGTCATGACTGCAAGAGTTGATGTTAACGCAATCGATATTGATGACGATATGGAAGAGATACTTGCCGCAATCGACGAGGCGCAGTATTCAAGAATCCCTGTTTATGAGGACAGCGTTGATAACGTCATCGGCGTGCTCTATCTGAACCATTTTCTCAAAGCGCTTATAGATGAGGACGAGCCTGATATCAGAAGTCTGCTTATGCCGACCTGCTATGTTTACAAAACAATGAAGCTGCCTGCGGTGCTGAGCGAACTCAGAAAGGCAAAGCAGCATCTTGCGATTGTTACCGACGAATACGGCGGAACATTGGGCGTAGTTTCAATGGAGGATGTTCTGGAACAGCTTGTAGGCGATATCTGGGACGAAACGGATGAGATAGAGGAAGAAATTATCGAACGGCCTGACGGTCAGTATGAACTGGACGGCGATATGCTGATTGACGATTTCTTTGAGCTCGTGGGTATCGAGGAAGAAGCTCTCGAGGTCGAGAGCGAAACGCTCGGCGGCTGGACGATAGAAGTGTTCGGCTCCTTCCCCGAGGTCGGGCAGAGCTTTGAGTTTGAAAACCTGAGCGTTACCGTACTTGAAATGGACGGGCTCAGAGTTGAAAAACTCCTTGTAAAGCAGATTACCGAAACAGAAGAATAAAAAAAGCACCGCTTACGCGGTGCTTTTTTTATCATTAAGTTACTTCGACAAGCATTACGGAATTTGCGTCGTCGCCGTGGAAAATGCCGCGGTTTATAACCGTTCCGTCAGCAAGCGTGTAGCTGACTATGAGATTGGGAGCATCAGCGGGGATGACAGCTTTAATATCAACGGCCTGCTTGGTGGTGAGGTAGCTGCGGTAGAATACTTCGGTTGCTGAAGCGGTGCGGACGGGTACATTATAAACAGTTTCTTCCGCTGACAGGAGAACATCGCGGCCGTAAGGATCAACGGCAACAGTGCCGACGATTTTCAAACCTGATGTCTCGGCTTCGCCTACCTGAGCAAGAATCATTCCATTCTCGCCCTCATAGGCTTCGGGAAGGTATTTCTCATCAATAAGTCCGTTGAGCACATCGTAGGGAATGACGAAATCTATTCTGCCCTGAACAAAGGGGGCGATGGCATAGGGGTCTGCGTAAACAACAAGACCGTCTTTTGCAAAGTACCAGTTGTCACCGGCTATGAGCTCCGGAATTGCGGCGTTGAAGTCTGAGAAGAATATGCTCTCGCCGTTAAAGGTGTATTTCTCACCTGCGGCAAGGTTGAGAATGTAACCGTAAAGAAACTCTTTCAGGGTTTCAATATCATCGGTAATGTCCTCCAGCGTAAGCTCATCACCCGTTCGGGTGTCGAAGCAGCGCGCGGTGCGTGAGGTAAAGCCGTGGTCGCCGCCGCTGTATGTGTATATGTCGTATATGAGGCTCAGAACGGATGTGTCGCCTCTTGCGACGGAAACAGAGCAGTTGTATTCATAAGGGGCGTTCTCGTCGATAGAGTCGAACTCCGAAAGCGCCGTGCTCTTTATTGCGTCCGAGCCTTCGTTGTAAGCCGAAAGGAATTCGTTCAGGCGCGTATTAATTTTTTCACTCGCCTTATCGCTCTTGAGCGTAACAACGGGCGTAACGATATCGTAATTAAAGACAACCTCTTTCCCTTCATTTCGCGTGAGGTTTCCGGATAGGGTGTCGTAGTTTACACTGACCGATGAGGACGGAACAGGAGCCTTTTCCTGCTCGTCAAGTATATCGTGACATGCGCACAGCGACAGCATAAGCATTATTGCCAGAATAAGCGCTAAAGCTCTTTTCATATATATCCTCCGTTGGAATCTGCGTTTAAGCTCTTCTTGAATTATCGAAAGCACTGAGCCCGTATTTGAAGAATTTTTCTATGGACTCGGCAATAAACTCAGGCTCCTGCTGCATGTCATTGTCAAACCAGTATTTGATGATCGAGGTTATGCAGGAAGCCAGCATGAGCTGAAGACATTCGGCATTTACAGGCGCAATTTCCTCTACGAAATCGAACAGATTTGACATGTGGTTTGATGCCTGCATGCCGACAATTTGGATGAGCGCTTCAAAATCTCCGTTAGGGCCGGTGAACACGCGGCAGAGATCCTTGCTTTCTTTAAGAATGCAGAGCGATTGGGTTATGGTAATCTTTTCCTTGCCGTTATTTGAACACTCTCTTATTTTGCCCCTGATGGTCTCTAAAAATTCCTCTTCGAGCTTTTTTTTCAGATCATAAGGGTCGGAATAGTGTGAGTAGAATGTGCCTCTGTTTATATCGGCGTTGTTGCAAATCTCGGTAACGCTGATTTTTTCAAGAGGCTTTTTCTCGAATAATTCGAGGAAGCTGTCTTTTATTGCTTTTTTTGTGTAGCGTACTCTTCTGTCTTCTTTCTTTTGAACGGTCATAATATTTCTTTCCCCCTAATAGAAATATTTTTTACATTATACAACATAAATCAAAGCAAATCAACACGTGAACGAAAACGTACAAGAATAAATTTTCTATTGACATACTCGTTTTTGAAGATAGAATAATACTCGGCTAAAATTTGCGATTAAAGGTGTAATACATGAAAAAAATAGGATCAGTTCAGCTCGGCCTGTCGTTTGCGGGATGCTTTCTCGGCGCGGGCTATGTTTCCGGTCAGGAACTGTGGCAGTTTTTCGGATCATTTGGTACCAACGGATTCGCGGGACTTCTGATTACAATGCTTCTTCTTTACGGAATAGGCGTGGTTATGATAAGACTCAATCAGGAAACGGGTTTCGGCGAGGTTGACAAATTGGTAGTCTGCTGGGATGTCCCTGTCCTTCGCGCTGCCGTCTGTGTGCTGGAGCTTATATTCCTTTTCGGCGTAAGCACGATTATGGCGGCAGGAGTAGGCGTACTCATAAACCAGCTTTTCGGTATACCAACGTGGATAGGCTGTGCGCTGTTTACAACGCTTGTTGCGATTATATCCATGGCAGGCCTTCAGGGCATGGTCAAGGCATTTTCCGTGTCCGTTCCGATACTTGTAGCCGTGACCTTCCTTTTCGGTGTTGTAACGCTTATGCAGAACGGAATGCCTGAAATCTCCGGAGTATCCGAGGGCGGCAATCCGCTCATGGGTTCATGGCTTGTCGCGGCAATCAGCTTTGCCTGCTATAATGTGTTCGGCAGCATAGCGATGATTGCACCGCTGGGTGAGTTTACAAAAAACAGAAAAACGGCATTTACGGGCATTGCCGTTGGCACGGCCATGCTTGTGATAATCGCCCTGAGCGTGCTTGTATCCGTCAGCAGTGAATCCTCGTTTATAAGTGCCCAGCTACCCATGCTTGCACTGGCAAGCTCAAAGGGTGCTGCGTTGGGCTATATCTACGGTGTACTGCTGCTGCTCGCCATGTTCGGAACGGCGATGTCCAGCCTTGTTGCGTTTGCAAACATGCTGTGTCTGAAATCCGAGAAAATCAACAGCCGCCGTCTGCTGCTTGTTATCATATACGCTGTATGTATGTTCTGCGGAAGTCTGTTCGGCTTTGGAGACCTTATAAGCGTGATTTATCCTCTGTTCGGTTATTGCAGCAGCGTATTCGTTATACTGATGCTCGTGCATTACATAAAAATCAAAAAATCCAAGAAAGCTGAGATAAAATGAACAATAAGCTAATCTGTCTTGATACAGTCGATTCAACAAACACATATCTCAAAAAGCTTGCTCACGAAGGCTGTGACGAGGGAACGGTTGTCGTGGCTGACAGCCAGACCGCAGGCCGCGGACGCATGGGCAAGGCATTCTTCTCAAAAGGCGGCGTGGGAGTTTATCTTTCAATTCTCCTGAAACCTGACTGCAGCCCCGAAGAAGCGGGAAATATTACTCCCCATGTGGCTGTCGCCGTGTGCAAGGCCATCGAGAAGGTCTGCAATGTCCGTGCGGATATAAAATGGGTCAATGACCTGCTCATAGGAGAAAAAAAGATTTGCGGTATTTTATGCGAAAGCAGCATAGGCCCCGACGGAATGACGGACTATGTTGTATGCGGCGTGGGGCTTAATGTTTTAAACCGCCCCGAAGATTTCCCTGATGCAATTAAGGATATCGCAGGCTCAATCTTCACCCAGTGCGGAATTGAGGCCGAGCGCGGAAAGCTGATAGCCGCAATTGTTGAAGAGATAATGAAAATGTATGTTCTCTGGAAAAAGGATAAGAAAGCCTATCTCGAAGAGTATCGCTCGAGATGTATTACAACCGGAAAGTATATTCAGATCAAATCCGCTTCGGGAATTGCAGACGCTTATGCAAAGGAAATTTCCGATGATTTTGGTTTAACCGTCAATGCCGCAGGCGGAACGGTAACGCTCCACTCGGGAGAAGTTTCGATAATAAACGGATAAGATGAAAAGAAAATCACTCAGCATCAAGCGATGCTGAGTGATTTTTTGTGCTTATTGTTCATCCTCCGGTATGTGGATTTCTCTTATTGTGAAGTCCGTTCCGGAAAGCACGGCCTTTTCAAAACTGCCGCAGTTCGGGCAATAGCCCTCGTGCTCAATAACATTGAAGATTTCATCGCATTCATCGCATTCCGCCATGCCGGGGATGACATTGATGATAAGCTTTGTGCCCTCAAGAATGCTGCCCTCAACGGTGATGTCGTAAATGTCCTCAACGTACTTGGGGATTATCAGCGAAAGCTCGCCGATATCGAGAACGATTTCTTCAATTTTTGTTATGTTGTTTTCCTTTGCAAAGTCTTCAACCGTGCGGATTACTTGCCTTACTACGCCAACCTCGTGCATATTACTTTCTTGCTATCTTCTTAACTGCCAGACGTTCGATTGCCTTGGGAGCATTGGAAACTGCGGTGAGCAGAGTCTTGTGATAGCTTTCGTACTTGGTGTCCATGTACTTCTCGAGGTGGATTGCGTCGAACTTACACTTGGTGGTGCAGATGCCGCAGCCGACGCACATGTCTTCGTCGATGACAACACAGCCGCAGCCGAGGCAGCGTGCTGCTTCCTTCTTGATCTGCTCTTCGGTAAGAGTTCCGCGGAGGTCTTCCATGGTTTTCTTTGCTTCCTTGCCGGAAACAGCTGCGGTTTTCTGACGGGGTGCAGTATCGAAGCCTTCTGCTGCGATTGCCAGAGTGGAAACATCAAGTGCCTTGTAGTCGCGCTTGTCACGGCCGTAGTGCTGGGTCTGACCGGCGTGTACGTAACGGTGGATGGAGATGGAAGCTTCCTTACCTGCTGCAATAGCATCGATTGCGAACTTAGGTCCGGTGACAACGTCGCCGCCTGCGAATACGTCGGGAGCGGTGGTCTGGAGGTACTTATCAACGCTTACGATGCCCTTGTTGTCAGCATAAACGCCTTCAATGCCGCCCATGTCAATCTTCTGGCCGATTGCACCGATAACAGCGGAAACCGCCATGGTCTCGAACTTGCCTGTGCCGACGGGCTTGCCGTCCTTGAGCTCCATGACCTCAAGCTTCAGCTCGGAAACCTTGCCGTCGCCGATGATTTCTGCGGGAGCTGCGAGGAACTTGAACTTAACGCCTTCTTCAACTGCCTCTGCAACTTCGTCTGCTGCTG
>JAZLGD010000191.1:0-4527 GCA_045616105.1 Oscillospiraceae bacterium
ATAGAATTTTTCCTTCATCTTGCCTACGCAGATGAGCCTTACACCGAGCATTTTACTTCATCACCCACACTGACTGCAAGAAAATTTTTCATGGGAGCAACCGCGACTTCAGCATCGAGACCGCACAGTGCGGTGCTGACAGTATTAAGAGCTCTTTCCCGTGTATTATTTTCCTTGCTGAGATGCCCTAATATTATATGCCTTGTCCCCGATTTTGCAAGCTCTAATGCTAATTTTCCGCAATCATTATTAGATAAATGTCCGTGGTCGGAAAGAATACGCTTTTTAAGGAAATAAGGATAGGGCCCGTTTTTTAGCATTTCAACATCGTGGTTAGCTTCAATTAGCGCAGTATCCGCTCCGGAAAGTCCATTCAGCATTTCATCGGTTATTGAGCCTGTATCCGTTGCAAACGCAAATACTCCGCTGCCCTCGAACCTGTACCCGACGCTGAATCGGGCATCGTGCGGTGTTCTGAAAGCGCGGATTTTCAATGAATCGATGTTCAAAACTTCCCCGACAGAAATATCATTAAGTGAAGAGGAAAGCTCCGGCTTGACATCAGCCAGAACATCGCAGAGCTCTGTCGGAGCAAAAATCGGCAGACGGTAGTGCTTATTAAGCATGGAAAGCCCGGAAATATGATCGGAGTGCTCATGTGTTATGAGCACCCCGCATAAATCCTGCGGAGTAAGACCATATTCGCCGAGGGCTGAAACCACTCGTCGCATGGAGATACCCGCATCTATAAGTATATTGGCTTTGCCGTCTGTTATTATACTGCAGTTGCCTGTGGAACCGCTGGCAAAAGTTACTATACGCATTATCCTATCGAAATTACCTTTTCATGTACTTCCGGTTCATCCGGGAAATCAACTATTGATATATCAGCACCCAGTGCACGGAGTTTTCCGACAATGTTTTCATATCCACGCTCGATGAACTGGATATCTTCGATCTCGGTTGTTCCTGTTGCGCAGAGGCCTGCAATAACCATTGCTGCACCCGCGCGCAGGTCGCATGCCATAACGGGAGCACCGGTGAGCTTTGCGCAGCCCTCAATAATGGCAATTCTGCCGTCAACCTGAATGTCAGCGCCCATTTTACGGAGCTCGTTTACATATTTAAAACGATTATCGTAAATGCCCTCGGTGATAACGCTGGTGCCCTGTGCAAGGCAGAGCAGAGTTCCCATCTGAGGCTGCATATCTGTGGGGAAGCCGGGATAAGGCAGAGTCTTTACGTTTGCCTTGCGGAGATTTCCGTTGCCCTTGACAAGAACGGAATCTTCATATTCCTGAACGATAGTGCCGGTCTCGCGAAGCTTTGCGCTTATGCACTCGAGGTGCTTGGGAATTACATTCTTAACAAGAACCTCGCCGCCGGTTGCTGCTGCAGCTACCATATAGGTGCCTGCCTCAATCTGGTCGGGAATGATGCTGTAAGAACCGCCATGGAGCTTTTCAACACCGTTTATCTTGATGGTGTCGGTGCCTGCGCCGCGGATATCAGCGCCCATGGAGTTAAGGAAGTTTGCGAGGTCAACAATATGAGGCTCGCGTGCCGCGTTCTCGATAATGGTGCGACCGGTTGCCAGAGTTGCTGCAAGAATTATATTCATTGTTGCGCCGACGGAAACTTTGTCAAGATAGATTCTTGCGCCGTGGAGTCTGCCGTCGGGAGCTTCTGCATATACGAAGCCGTTTTTAACATCAATCTCAGCACCGAGAGCAGTCATACCCTTGATGTGCTGGTCAATGGGTCTTACGCCGAAGTTGCATCCGCCGGGCATGGTGGTCTTAGCGCTGCCGAAGCGGCTGAGCATTGCACCGATGAGATAGTAGGATGCACGGATCTTACGCATAAGATCAAAGGGTGCATCGCAGAATCTGACGTTACGGCTATCTATTTCTATTGTGGAACGGTTAATAAGCTTTACTTCAGAGCCGAGGTGGGTCAATATGGTGAGAAGCATATCGGTATCGCTTATCTCGGGAATGTTCTCGATGCGGCAGATACCGTCAACCATAAGTGCTGCGGGAATAATTGCAACGGCAGCATTCTTTGCACCGCTGATTTCAACCTCGCCCTGCAGGGCTTTTCCTCCGTTAATTACGTACTTTTCCATTTATTTTACACCTTTCGTACAGAGCGGAAACGGCAATATCTCCACTCCGGTGATGAATTATATCACAATAATTTTACAATAGCAATAGATTTTGCAAACATTTTGTAATTAATTGTTTTAATAACCACAATATACTGTGGTTATATGTATTTTCTCTTTCGCGCCTCAAGAACATTTTTCGCCTTGAGGACGGCAATTATCGTCTTTGCATCGTCGATTTCGCCATTCATAACAAGCTCATACAGCTCATCAATATGGTGCTTTTCGACATTCAGAAGCTCGCCCTCGTCCGGGTGGCTCTCCCCTGCATGAAGCCCGAGCGCAAGATATATATGCAGAACTTCAGTTGAGTAGCCCGGGGATGCGCAGCTCGGCCCGAGATAAATGAACTCATCGGCTGTAAAGCCGGTTTCTTCCGAAAGCTCTCTCGCGGCACACTCTAAATGGTTTTCGCCATCCTCGAGCTTACCTGCCGGAGCTTCAAGCATCATACGTCCGAACGGATACCTGAACTGACGGACACAGTAGCAATAGCCTTCACTGTTAACCGGCAATACTGTAACGCCGCCGGGATGATGCACAACCTCACGCTTTACCTTCATGCCGTTCACAAGCTCAGCGTTATCCAATGTTACATCAACTATAACTCCGCTGTACATTGTTTTGCCGTCAATCCGCTTTTCCGTGAAGTCCATCAGATACCCCAAAAAATAATTTTTTGCTTTACATAATTCATTTGTTAGTATAGCACCTTGTTGACATAATTTCCAGATTTTTTGCATGGAAAAGCTCGAATTTTTTCGATAAAATTCGAGTTGTAAGCAAATTTTATCACTATGTTTTTCACATAGAAACATTTTTGAAACTTTTGCGTAATCTTTAATTTTCAGGAAGTGATTATTATGGTATCTGAGGTAATAAACAATGATGCTCTTGCCATTATTTTTAACAGCGAGAGCATCGAAAATGACTACATAATTTATACAATTAAAAGCGAGCTTATTAGTGCAGGAATAAAGCCTTGGGAAAATATTGAAATTGAAGTTTATGTCAGCAAAAAGGAAACTCTTGTGATGGCGCGCCCGTCTACTCCCCTTTGCAAGAATGGGATAACGGTAAGGACAAGGATAAGAAGATAAGGCTTGTGCCTCAGGCCAGAGTCAGAGTTGAAAAAAGGGCATCTTATTTACAAACGAAATAAGATGCCCTCGGCATTTCACATCAGCTTATCGGCTAACGATTGATATTAATTAAAGATGTGTCAGCAGGTACACAAGGTCTTTGAGGGTTGCTCTGTTCTTATCTACAGCTACCGCAGCCTTCATAAACTTATAATCAGGGTTGCGTTCTTTGATAACATCCTTACTGAAATGCTTTATGATGATTTTGGTCTTGGGATGAAGCTGGATGTAGAAGTGTCCCTTTTCAATGGCGTCAAATACAAACGGTCCTACGGGATCAAGAGGCGTACCGGTTGTAATGACCTCTTCAGCCTTTTTAATTTCTCTGAAGTAAGGCTCGCTCTTCAGGAAGGGATCGTCGGGAATAGTGTACTGAGGCGGTCTGTGGCGCATGCAGTGGTGCAGATCGGTATATACATAGCTGGGGCAGAATACGGACATTTTGATGTTCATGCCTTTCTTCTGGACATCGTAATATACCGCCTCTGTGAGAGAAGTTGCAAAATGCTTGGTTGAGTAGTAAGCCGGCATTTCGTCCATGGTGAGAAGGCCTGCAAGAGATGTTACATTCAGTATATAGCAGGGCGTTCCCTGTTTATCCATAATGGGAATAACTCTCTTCATAGAGTAAATGTGGCTCATGCAATTTGCGTGGAATATCCACTCCCACTCGTTGGAGGGCAACTCATATACTTCGCCGCCGAACGCTATACCTGCGTTATTTATGAGCAGGTCAATACGACCGAATTTTTCCATGGTTGCGTTTACCATAGCTTCAACCTGATCTTCAACCGTAACGTCGGTTACGATAACCTCTGCAACGCCGCCGTTGTCAATTACCCACTTCTGGGTGCGGAGAAGGTCATGCTCATCGATATCGGCAAGCATCATCTTCATGCCTCTTCTGCATGCTTCCTTTGCAAACTCCTGGCCAAAACCGTTGCCTGCACCGGTAATCAGAGCAACCTTGTCTTTAAAGACAAATTTTTCTTTGGATTTTCTCATAAGTATTCTTCTCCTATACTTCGTTCGTTTTTTGTAACATATGTTACACAATGTCGAAAGCATAATACAATAGTATTAAAGTTTAATTAACACTTCTTGACAAAGTTGATTTTTAATGCACAAGAAATCGCCCACCCGTACAAACGGGTGGGGAATACGATTAAATTAAGAGATTCTTTCAAGATTTCTTTTAGGGTGGTACGCTCATAAAAA
>JAZLGD010000192.1:0-8898 GCA_045616105.1 Oscillospiraceae bacterium
ATCTGACGGGGCTTGGAGGGAACGGAAACATTCTCGATAACCCAGTTGTACAGAGGACGGTGGTCTTCGTATTCCAAAGAGCAGAGAGAATGGGTGATGCCCTCAAGCGCGTCCTGAATGGGATGAGCAAAGTCATACATGGGGAAGATGCACCATTTTGTACCCTGACGGTGATGCTCAATGTAACGGATACGGTAAATAACTGGGTCACGCATGTTGAAGTTACCGGATGCAAGGTCAATCTTTGCGCGTAGCGTGTATTTGCCCTCGGGGAATTCGCCGTGTTTCATTCTCTCGAAGAGCTCAAGGCTCTCCTCAACAGGTCTGTCGCGATAGGGACTTACTGCGGGACGGGTCGTGTCGCCGCGGTATTCCTTAAACTGCTCGGGAGTCAGCTCACATACATATGCAAGACCCTTTTTGATAAGCTCAAGAGCGTATTCGTAGGTCTGCTCAAAATAATCCGAGCCGTAGAAGAAACGGTCATCCCAGTCAAAGCCCAACCAGTGGATGTCCTCCTGAATAGCGTCAACATACTCGGTGTCTTCCCTGGCAGGATTGGTGTCATCCATACGAAGGTTGCAGATACCGCCGTATTTTTCGGCAGTGCCGAAATCTATGATAAGAGCCTTGCAGTGTCCGATGTGCAGATAGCCGTTAGGCTCGGGCGGGAAACGGGTGTGTACCTTCATGCCCTCGCAGCGACCGCCTTCGGCAAGGTCCTCGTCTATGAAATTCTCAATAAAATTCTTGCTTACAAGTTCATCCATAGTGTTGTGCTCCTAAAAATTTTCATATAGGGGAATTATAAACTATTATTGTGGTAATTACAATAAAAAAGTGGTATAATAAGCGCAAAAGCAGTTATTATATGCACAGAAGTTAAATAAACAGGCAGAAAGACAGGAGAAGTTAAGAATGAGCGGAAGGTTTGATATACTTATTGTCGGCGGAGGACCTGCGGGCATATCCGCGGCACTGACGGCCCGTAACCGGGGCAAAAATGTCGGCGTTATCAGAAATCCTCCCGAAACAAGTAATCTCCATAAAGCGGAGATGATTAAAAACTACCCCGGAATGAGTCTCAGCGGAAAAGAGATGATAGACAGCTTTACTGCCCAGCTTAATGACAGCGGTGCTGAAATAATCGAGGGCAAGGCGCTGAGTATAATGCCCATCGGCAATACTATCGGCGTTGCTGTCGGCAATGACTTTTATGAATGTGCAAGTCTTATTATCTGCACCGGAATCAGCCGCAAGCCGCTGTGCAGCGGTGAAACCGAGTTTTTGGGCAGGGGAGTCAGCTATTGCGCAACCTGCGACGGAATGCTATATAAGGGCAAAAACGTTGCTATCATCGGTGACGGTAAAGAAGCTGAAAAAGAGATTCAATTCCTCCGTGATATCGGATGCAATGTGGAAATATTCTCCGGCAAAGGAAAAATCGAAATTTCCGGCAGCATGAAAGCAGATACGCTTACAGTCGATGGGAAAGAGTATAAGACAGACTGCATATTTATCCTGAAAGAAAGCCTGTCAGCCGAAAGTCTTGTGTCGGGAATCAAATGCACTGACGGAAAAATAGAGGTGGACAGAAAGCAGAGAACAAATATCACGGGAATCTTTGCCGCGGGTGACTGTACCGGCGGACCTTATCAGCTTGCCAAAGCTGTGGGCGAGGGCAATGTTGCCGCGCTGTCAGCTTGTGATTATATTTCAAAATAACCAACAAAGGAGAAAGATAAAATGGCAGTTTTACATCTTACAAGCGAAAACTTTGATGAAGCAATTAAAGACGGTCTGGTAATGCTGGACTTCTGGGCAACATGGTGCGGGCCCTGCCGCATGCAGGCACCTATTCTGGAGCAGCTCGACAGCGAATGCAAGGGCAATGTAAAGGTCTGCAAAATAGACGTTGACGAAGAACCCGCACTTGCGCAGCGCTTCGGAATTATGAGCATTCCCACCCTCGTTTCCTTTAAAGACGGCAAGCAGCTCGAAAAGCGCGTCGGAGTTCAGAGCCTTGAACAGCTTCAGGAAATGCTTGGTTAAAATTTTTGTTGCATTTATCAAATCACCCGTATATAATATGGGTGATTTTTTTATCATACTCATTATAAAGAGGTAAAATACTTATGTCTGATTATATTATCAGCTGCTGCTCCACAGCCGATCTTTCAAAGGAGCACTTCGAGGCAATCAATATTCCTTATGTCTGCTTCCACTACACCATAAACGGCGAATCACACCCTGACGATCTTGGTCAGAGCATGCCTTTTGATACGTTCTATCAGATGATGGCTGACGGTGCAGAAACCGTTACCAGTCAGGTTAATGTTTCCGAATACATTGATTTCTTCACTCCCTATCTCGAGGAAGGCAAGGACATCCTGCATGTAACCCTGTCCAGCGGACTTTCAGGCTCCTACAACTCCGCAACCAGCGCTGCGAGCATTTTGGCTGAAAGCTATCCCGACAGAAAGATTTACATTGTTGACTCCCTTGGCGCATCTTCCGGTTACGGACTTATCATGGATACCCTTGCTGATAAGCGCGATGCAGGTGCAAGCATAGACGAGCTTCACGATTGGATTGAGGCAAATAAGCTCAAGCTCCACCATTGGTTCTTCTCCACAGACCTGAGCTTCTATGTCAAGGGCGGCAGAATTACCAAGGCTGAGGGATTCTTCGGCACCATGCTCAAGATTTGCCCTCTGCTTAACATGGACAATCTTGGCCATCTTATTCCCAGAGAAAAGATCCGCACCAAGAAGAAAGTCATAAACGAGATCGTTGACCGTATGGAACAGTGTGCCGATGACGGACTTGACTATTCCGGCAAGTGCTTTATCTCCATGTCCGCATGCCTTGAGGACGCACAGGCTGTTGCAGCTCTGGTTGAAGAACGCTTCCCCAAGCTCAACGGCAAGGTCGTTATCAACAGCATAGGAACAACCATCGGTAGTCATACCGGCCCGGGAACTGTTGCTCTGTTCTTCTGGGGCAGCGAAAGAGTCGATTGATTCTTGACAACTTACCCGTAAATAACTATAATATAAAGTTGTAAAACGCATTGAAGGGCAGGAGTAAGCCAAGCGTCAGAAGCAGAGAGGAAGCGGCAGGTGAAAGCTTCCGGAGACGCCGCCGAAGGTCGGCCCTGAGCAGACGAGCTGAAATCGAGTAAGCCGTACGGGTGCTCCCGTTACAGAGCGTATGAGTGCCGCGATAAGCGGAATTCAGGTGGTACCGCGTAAATTACAAGCGCCCTGATTATGTACAGGGCGCTTTTCTTATTCTAAGGAGGCTGCTATGAAAGAATTACCGAAAGTGTATGATCCCGCGTCAACCGAAAAAAAGATTTATGACATGTGGATGCAGGGCGGATACTTCAAGGGAAAAATTGACCCCGAGAGGAAACCGTTTTCCATTGTCATGCCCCCTCCCAATGTAACAGGTCAGCTGCACATGGGTCATGCTCTTGACTCTACTCTGCAGGATATACTGACAAGATACAAGAGAATGCAGGGCTATGCAGCACTGTGGCTGCCCGGTACTGACCATGCGGGCATCGCAACCCAGATCAAGGTTGAGGAAGAGCTCCGAGTAAAAGAGGGAATTACCCGCTATGACCTCGGACGCGAGAAGTTCCTTGACAGAGTATGGGATTGGAAGAATAAGTACGGTAACCGTATCGTTGAACAGCAGAAAGTTCTCGGTGCATCCTGCGACTGGGACAGAAGTGCATTCACAATGGACGAAACCCGCGCGAAGTCCGTACGCGAAACCTTCTGCGAGCTCTATGAAAAGGGCCTTATCTATAAGGGCAACCGCATTATAAACTGGTGCCCCAAGTGCCGCACGGCACTTTCCGATGCCGAGGTTGAGTATAAGGATATGCCCGGCCACTTCTGGCATATCAGATACCCCATCGAGGGCTCTGACGAAGAATTCATCATCGCAACAACACGTCCCGAAACCATGCTTGGTGACTCCGGCGTTGCAGTACACCCCGACGATGAACGCTATACTCACCTTGTAGGAAAGAATGCAATTCTGCCCCTCGTCGGAAGAAAGCTCCCCATTGTAGCAGATGACTATGTTGAGCTCGGCTTCGGTACAGGCGCAGTTAAAATGACTCCCTGCCACGACCCCAACGACTATGAGGTCGGTCTGCGCCATAACCTTGAACAGATTCTGGTTATTGACGAGGACGCAAAGATTATAAACGGCGGTAAGTACAACGGCATGGACCGCTATGAAGCACGTAAGGCAATCGTTGCCGATCTGGAGGAGCAGGGCTACCTTGTAAAGGTTGAGGATTACAGCCACAATGTCGGCTGCTGCTACCGCTGCGGTACAGTTGTTGAACCTCTGACAAGCCCCCAGTGGTTTGTTAAGATGAAGCCCTTGGCAGAAGCTGCAATAGATGTAGTTAAGGACGGACGCATCAAGTTCGTTCCCGAACGCTTCACGAAGACCTATATGAACTGGATGGAAAATGTCCACGACTGGTGCATTTCCCGTCAGCTCTGGTGGGGTCACCGCATCCCTGCGTGGTACTGCGATGACTGCGGCGAGATTACCGTTTCCCGAGAGGATGTCTGCGAGTGCGCACATTGTCACAGCAAGAACATCCGTCAGGAAGAGGATGTCCTCGATACATGGTTCTCTTCAGCCCTCTGGCCCTTCTCCACAATGGGCTGGCCTGAAAAGACTCCTGAGCTTGACTACTGGTATCCCACAACCGTAATGGTAACGGGCTACGATATCATCTTCTTCTGGGTCGCAAGAATGATCTTCTCCGGTATGGAGCAGATGATTGTAAAACCCTTTGGTACCGTATTCATTCACGGCCTTGTTCGTGACTCTCAGGGCAGAAAGATGAGCAAATCTCTCGGCAACGGCATTGATCCCCTTGAAATGGCGGATAAATACGGCGCCGACGCACTTCGCTTTAACCTCATAACCGGCAACAGCCCCGGCAATGATATGCGCTTCTATGTCGAGAAATGCGAAGCAATGCGCAACTTCTGCAATAAGATTTGGAACGCATCCCGCTTTGTAATGATGAACCTGACAATCGAGGACAATAAGCTCCCCGAAAAGCTTGAAACCGAGGATAAGTGGATTCTCTCCAAGCTCAATCAGGTCACCAAGGAAGTCTGCGAGAATATGGACAGCTACGAGCTGGGCGTTGCCGCAGGTAAGATTTATGACTTTATCTGGGATAGCTACTGTGACTGGTATATTGAGCTTACAAAGCCCCGCCTCAATGGTGATGATGAGCAGGCAAAAGAGGGCGCACAGCGAGTTCTTCTGTATGTCCTGACAGAGATACTCAAGCTTCTGCACCCGTTCATGCCCTTTATTACCGAGGAAATCTGGCAGGCACTGCCTCACGAGGGCGAAGCTCTTATGATTGCCGATTATCCCAAGTACAGCGAAGAGCTTAACTTCCCTGAGGATGAGGTAAACTTCGAGATGGTCATGGACGCAATCAAAGCAGTCCGTGCCCGCAGAGCCGAGATGAATGTTCCCCCCTCCAGAAAGAGCCACCTTATCATCGTAAGCGATAAGGCAAAGCCCTTTAATGACGGTGTTCCTTTCATCTGCAAGCTTGCTTACGCATCTGAGGTCTCTGTAATTGCCGAAGTTCCCGAGAGCACTGACGGCATGGTTTCCGTTATCACCGATAACGCGAGAATGTTCATGCCCATGGCAGAGCTTGTCGACCTTGAAAAGGAGAAAGCCCGTATCGAAAAAGAGCTTACAAACGCTGAAAAGCAGCTTCAGGCGCAGATAGGTAAGCTTGCAAACGAAAACTTTGTTTCTCGCGCACCTGAGCATGTTGTAAACATCGAGCGCGAGAAGAAAGCAAAGCTTGAGGGCCTTATCGAAAACCTCAAGGCAAGCCTTGAAAACCTTGGAAAATAAATAGTTTTCCCTGCATACTTCGACGGCATACGCAATGAAATAAATATAAACTGGCATCGTGTAATAAACACGGTGCCAGTTTTTTGTTTTGGGGTGATACATATGAAAATTACAACCGAATATCAATCGGGAATATTAAGAATTTCGCTTCACGGTGAGCTTGACCACCACGAGGCGAAGAACACAATGGATAAGATTTCCGAGGCAATGGATGTCTGTCTGCCTCGTGAAGTCTGCCTTGATATGTCGGACATGAGCTTTATGGACTCATCAGGCATTGCGGTAATACTTAAAGCGAGCAAAAAGCTCAGAATAACAAAGGGAAAAATGCTGATTGAAAGCCCGCAGGCTCAGCCGATGAAGGTACTTGAAGCCGCAGGCATCGGCTCGATAGTGCCTATAGTGACAAAATGGGAGGTAACGACATGAAGATAAATAACTACATAAAGCTTGAGTTCCCGAGCTTAAGCGCAAACGAAAGCTTCGCAAGAGCGGCGGCTGCCGGCTTTGCGGCCCAGCTTGATCCGACACTCGAGGAGCTGGGCGATATCAAAACCTCGGTTTCCGAGGCTGTAACGAATGTAATCGTCCACGCTTATCCGGACACGATAGGAAAGGTTTCCATGCGTTTAAGAATCCTTGACGGCGAAAAGCTTGAAATAACCGTAAGAGATTGGGGCAAGGGAATAGATGACCTTGAGCAGGCGATGGAGCCCATGTATACAACCGGAGGTGAAGAGCGAAGCGGAATGGGCTTCACCATAATGGAAAGCTTCATGGACAGGCTAAGGGTAAAATCAAAGCCCGGAAAAGGCACAACGGTCACTATGATGCGAGTGCTGAAACAGCGCAGAAGATGACCGACAGTATGTTAAACGATCTCCGTCTTGCAAGAGAGGGAGACAGAAATGCCGCCGAAAGGCTGATCGAAGAAAACTCTGGACTAATATGGAGTATTGCACGCCGCTTTTTCGGACGCGGAACCGAGCCTGATGACCTTTATCAGCTGGGCTGTCTCGGATTTCTAAAGGCAATAAACGGCTTTGACGAAAGCTTCGGGACCCAGTTTTCAACCTATGCTGTGCCTAAGATATCCGGGGAAATACGCAGATTTCTCCGCGATGACGGGGCAATCAAAGTAAGCCGCGGTATAAAGGAGCAGGCACAGCAAATCAAGAATGCGCGCGTGCATCTTGAGCAGAAACTGGGACGCGAGCCATATTTGTCCGAGCTTTCCGAAGAAACGGGATTTACACCTGAGGAAATTGCCTTTGCGGAAACGGCAACAGGACCGGCAGAAAGCCTGCAGCGCGAAACGGGAGAGGACGGCTTTACCCTCGAGCATGTACTCAGCGATGCCGAGGGCGAGGAACGGATGCTTGAAAGCGTGTCGCTTAAGCTTGCCGTCGAAAAACTTCCTGAAAAGGAAAAGAAAACCGTTTTCCTGAGATACTATCACGGAATGACACAAGATAATGCTGCGAAAATTCTCGGTGTATCGCAGGTTCAGGTGTCAAGGCTTGAGAAAAAGGCGATGGAGCATCTGCGTGAAATCCTTGAATAATTGGCTTTGACATGATAAAATAAGCCGTTATGAATAAAGAAACAGAAAACAGATATATTGAAGCAAGAAAAAAAGTAATAGAGTCGGATTTTGCAAAGCTAAACACCATGCAGAGAAAGGCTGTTATGGCAACAGAAGGCCCCTTGCTTATTTTAGCGGGAGCGGGAAGCGGCAAAACGACCGTGCTTATAAACAGAATTGCAAATCTCCTTCGCTACGGCTCGGGCTCGGATACGTGCGAGATACCCGAGAACGCATGCGAGGAAGATATTGCCGTGCTGGAGCGCGGCGGGGAAGAGGCAAAGCGACTTGCAGCTTATGAGCCTGTTGACCCGTGGCGTATTCTTGCCATTACCTTTACCAATAAGGCGGCAGATGAATTAAAAGCAAGACTTGAAAAAATGCTCGGTCCCGAGGCAAGCGATATATGGGCATCAACATTCCATTCAGCCTGCGTAAGAATTCTTCGCCGCAACGCGGACAGACTGGGATTTCCCCAGAGCTTTACAATTTACGACACCTCAGACAGCCTAAGTCTTATAAAACGCATTCTCAAGGACTTTGAGATTGATGATAAGCGTTTTCCACCGAGAATGCTTTTAGGTGAGATAAGCCGTGCAAAGGATGTAATGCAGTCACCCGATGATTATTTCGTCCGTGCAAAAGCATCGGGAGATATCCGCAGAGTCAAGATTGCGGAGATTTACTCGGAATATTCACGCCGAAGCTATTCAGCAGGTGCAATGGACTTTGATGACCTTATCTTCTATACCGTAAAGCTGCTGCAGGAGCATGAGGATGTCAGAACTTATTGGCAGAAGCGTTTCAAATATGTTCTCATCGACGAATATCAGGATACAAATAAGCTCCAGTATATGCTGTCATCGCTGTTGGCAGGCGGCTGGGGCAATATCTGCGTTGTCGGCGATGACGACCAGAGTATCTATAAATTCCGCGGTGCAACAATTGAAAACATTCTCTCCTTTGAGGATGAGTATAAGGGCTGCCGAACAATACGCCTTGAGCAGAACTACCGCAGTACAAGCCATATCCTGAATGCCGCCAATAATGTTATCCGTAATAACATGGGCCGTAAGGGTAAGGAACTTTGGACTAACGGCGATACGGGCGAGAAGATTGAGCTTTATGTTTCCGATAACGAGCATGACGAGGCACGCTATGTCGCAACGCAGATAATGATGCAGTATGGGCGCGGCGGCTCATGGGGAGATAATGCAGTCCTCTACCGTATGAATGCTCAGTCCCATCAGCTTGAACAGGCATTCAAGCGCAACGGCATACCCTATAAAATCTTCGGCGGAACAGGCTTCTTTGACCGAGCAGAAGTTAAGGACATGCTTGCGTATCTGTGCGTAATAGCATCACCGGCGGATGATCTG
>JAZLGD010000193.1:0-4197 GCA_045616105.1 Oscillospiraceae bacterium
CCTGCTTTTCAGGTGCAAAGCAGTTTTGAGCGAGAGATTTTTCGAACAGACAATATAACAAAATAACGGTAATACTGACGTATTACCGTTATTTTTTATGCCGTATGGGCGGAAAATAGCCGTTCAAAACCTATAAATCTCTGTGATGCACAGCCCTACGGGAGTTTTTTGCTTAAAAATCGCCTTTTGCAAAAGTTGTCTTAACGCTTATGCCGGGGATAAGACTCAGCTTGTGTGAAAGGGAATTTATATCGCTTCTCGTTCCGTCGAGGGTGACATTTATGATATAAAGTCCGCATTCGCGGTAAGGCATACCCATGCGCCCGATAAGCAGACTGCTGTATTCGTGCAGAAGTGAGTTAATCTTATCTGCTGCGGTGTTGCCGTCGGAAATGACGGTTATGCTTGCGATGCTTCGTGCGTTTTCGACGTCCTTCGACACGCCGTCTTTGGCAAGGGAGAGCGGAATCACATTTTTCAGTATGCTGTTGGGGGTTTCAATTTCGCCGATTGCAGTTTCAACTCCGAATGCCGAGCGGATGTTGTCGGATGTGAGTACCTTGCCGGTCTCGCCGAAGACATAGCTGCCGCCCTTGGAAAGGATGAGCGACTTGTCGGCTCTGCGAAGCGCGTGCTCGGGATAGTGAGTGTTGAAAATGCACGCCATGCCTTCGCGTGTCAGCGCGGACATGGTATCAAGAACAATAAGCTGGTTTTTGAAGTCGAGGTTGGATTCTGGCTCGTCTAAGATGAGCAACTCGGGTTCGGCGGCAAGGGCGCGTGCTATGAGTACCATCTGAAGCTCGCCGCCTGAAAGACAGGAGCATTTTTTGTCGGAAAGCTGAATTATACCCAACTTTTCGAGGGCTTCCTCCGCCTTTTCTATGTCCTCCTTTTTAGGGGACGCAAAGACATTAATTCTGCTGCTTCGGCCTAACAAAACGGTCTCGAATGCGGTGAATGCGCTGGATGCGCTCTTCGCCTGCGGCACATAGGCCATTTTACTCCAGAGCTTGTTTGAGGGCATACTGCGTATGCTCTCCCCGTCGAGCAGGCTTTCGCCGCTGTTCCATTTAAGCATGCCCATGATGCAGCGGAGCAAGGTGGTTTTTCCTGCACCGTTAGGGCCCAGAATTGCCATGAGCTCGCCACGGTTCACATTAAAGTTTATATCGCTGAAAACGGGGGCGGCTTTGTCATAGGAAAAGCTTCCGTTTTTAACTTCAAGCATCAGAAACTCCACCCCCCGCTTCTGCGCATAAGCACGATGAAAAACGGTGCGCCTATGATCGCGGTCAGAATTGAAACTGGAATTTCGGCGGCAGACGCACTGCGCGCAACCGTGTCCACGATGACCATGAATACCGCGCCGAGACTTATTGAGGCGGGGAGAAGTGACATGTGGTTGCTGCCGAATTTCATGCGGCACATATGGGGAACAAGAAGACCTATCCAACCCACCTGACCGCACATGGAAACGCAGGAAGCGGTTATTGCGGTGGCGCATACGACAGTGACGCCGCGCAAAGCCGCGATGTTTGTACCCGATGCGCGGGCTTCGTCATCGCTCAGCGGCAGAAGATTCATTCTCCAGCGAAGAAGACAGAGAATGAGCATGCCGATGATAACGGGAGGCGCGCCGTAAAGCAGGTTTTCATAGCCAGCCTTGTCAAGGCTTCCCATGAGCCAGTAGCTTATGGCGGGAAGCTGGGATTCGGTGTCGGCAACAAACTTGACGAGAGATACAAGCGCCGTAAAAAGGGAGCCTATCATAATGCCCGCAAGGACAACTCGGCCGAGGCCCTTGTCCCTGCCTGAGCCTGCCAGCCATGTCAGCATAACGGCAAGACCGCCCATCAGCATGGAGCTGATCTGCATGCCGACCATGCCGAGATCCATAAGAATTCCCAGAGCAGCGCCGAAGGATGCACCGCTTGCAACGCCGAGCGTGTCGGGGGTGGCGAGGGGGTTGGCAAAAAGACTCTGGAACGCGCAGCCGGATGCGGAAAGCCCGGCACCGACTAAAAGCGCAAGGAGTATGCGGGGCATACGGAGCTTCCATACGGTCATTTCAACCAGTCTGTCCGCGCCTGCTCCGATTCCGAGCTTTGACAGAAGCACGGCCATAACTTCGTTTGGAGCAATGGAGATGCGTCCTATACAGAGGGCGCAAAGCGCGGTCAGAACGGGCAGGACGATGAGAACAAGACTCCACGCAAAATTCAGTTTTCCGTTATTGCGGGCGCTCATTTTGAATAAGCAGCTTTGCTGCTTACGCCGCTGAGCTTGCCGATTTTGCCCGAGAGGGTGTTGATAACATCCTGCGGTGCGTCAAGAGCGATGCTTATGATGTTGATGCCTTTTTTGCGGTAGGGGATGCCCATGCGCCCGATGATGTATTCGCTGTACTGGTGAAGGATGTCGTTCACATCCTGAACGGACTCTGTGCTTTCGATAATAATGCTTATAACAGCAACTCTTGTTTCCATATTGACCTCCGAAAATAAAAAAGCCGCATCGGGAAAAGATGCAGCTTTAAGGTGTCATTATACTGTATCTTTCGCCTTAATATACATTTCAGCGTTAGAACTGGTTTAAAAATATCATTTGCCGAGATTTGTGTCAACAATTATCTTGTAATTAACACATGATGCGGACTATAATGGGTAAATCAAGGAGATTAAGAAAAATGCCGAATATAATTGAGATAACTGATTTTGACGATAACAGACTTGACGTCTATGCGCGCCTCACCGAGAATCAGCTGCGCTGCAGGGAAAAGCCCGAGAACGCGCTGTTCATAGCCGAAAGCCCCAAGGTAATTGAGCGTGCTCTTGACGGTGGCTTTGAGCCAGTGTCCCTGCTCATGGAGGGCAAGCATATTGACGGGCAGGCAAAGGATGTAATCGCGCGCTGCGGCGATGTTCCCGTTTTCACTTCAACGCTTGATGTTCTCACAAAGCTGACGGGATTTCAGCTTACACGGGGAGTCCTTTGTGCCATGCGCAGAAGACCCCTCCCCACTCTTAACGAGGTGTGCGCCGGAGCTAAACGCATAGCGGTGCTTGAAAACATAATGAATCCCACCAATGTGGGCGCAATATTCCGCTCTGCGGCGGCGCTTGGTATGGATGCTGTTCTGCTGACTCCCGCCTGCTCGGATCCCTTATACCGCCGTTCGGTGCGTGTCAGCATGGGAACTGTTTTTCAGATTCCATGGACATACATAGGCGAGGAAATTTCGGACTGGCCGGTTAAGGGTCTTGAGAAGCTGAACGAAATGGGATTTAAAACTGCGGCCATGGCTCTGAGCGACAACTCCGTCAGCATTGACGACGAAGCGCTTATGGCAGAAGATAAGCTTGCCGTCATCCTCGGCACCGAGGGCGACGGCCTTGCGGGCGAAACCATTGCCGACTGCGACTATACGGTTAAAATCCCCATGTACCATGATGTTGATTCCTTAAATGTTGCTGCGGCAAGCGCGGTTGCATTCTGGCAGCTGAAGAAGAGGTAAGCATGGATATTCTGATTGCTTTTGCTGTTTTCATAGTATGCCTCATCCTGTGCCTCAGCTTCGATATTACAATGATACTGCCGCTTTTCATCGGCTTTGTGATTTTCTCGCTTGTTGCGATAAAAAGAGGAAAGACCGTAAGAGAAGTGGGGAAAATGTCGCTTTCGACGGTCAAGGACTCCCTGATTGTAGTCAGAATAATTCTTCTGCTCGGATGCCTTACGGGACTTTGGCGCGCGTCAGGCACTATCGCTTATTTTGTCTGCGGCGGTGTTAAGCTCATTCCGCCTGCGCTCTTCGTTCTGGCGGCCTTCGTGCTGACGGCGGTCATGTCCTTTGCCCTCGGCACGAGCTTCGGCGTTACGGCCACGGGCGGCGTTATCCTCATGGCAATAGGCAGAGCGGGCGGCATTAACCCCGTAATTGTGGCGGGTGCGGTTTTGTCGGGCGTTTATGTCGGAGACAGAGCTTCTCCCGCAGCATCAAGCGCAAACCTTGTCGCCGTGCTCACGGGAACGGATATGCGCGATAATGTACGTCTGATGCTTAAAAACTCAATACTGCCCTTTGTTATATGCTGCGGAATTTATACCGTTTTATCCCTCTTTGTGCCGATGACGGATATGAATGTTTCTCTGCTTGAAAATATAGCGGGCGAATTCAATTTGAGCTGGGTGTGC
>JAZLGD010000194.1:0-3954 GCA_045616105.1 Oscillospiraceae bacterium
CTCAAGTGGAGGTAATCATATATGAAAAAGCTTGTTAGCATTCTTCTCATTCTGATTCTCGTGTTCTCCATGGCAACAGTTGCATTTGCGCAGTCTGTTTCCAGCCCCGAGAAGGATAATACTGACGTTAATGCCGATGACTCCGAAGCATCCCCCCAGACCGGCGAGACCAATACTATGCTTTGGGTAATCGTAGCGATGGTAGTTGCAGTCGGTGCACTGATATTCTGCGGCAGAAAGCTCGTTTTCGAGAAGTAATCCGATTTAAAACCAAGGCTCCATGAATGCGAAAAGGCACTCATGGAGCTTTTTTATAGAGGTAGCTTAATGAACAAGACTAAAGTCGTAAGAATAATACTTGTTATCGTCGCCGTAATCGCACTGTGCGTTATTGCATACTGCAGCTGGTATCTGTTCCAGTATTGGCAGGGCCACAGACTGGATGCACAGCTCAAGGAAAACTGGAGCGTAAGCGAGGTTGACGCAGATACAGATATTGAAACAGTAAAAATCCCCGTGGATTTTAAATCATTGTGGGAGATAAATCCCGAGATATACGCGTGGATTTATATTCCCGGTACGGAGGTAAGCTATCCCGTGCTTCAGCATGACGGAGATAATGACTTCTATCTCCACAGAAGCGAAACAGGGGATTATTACAGCGGCGGCTGTGTTTACAGCGCAAACTATAACCCCAAGGACTTTTCCGACCGCATGACCGTGCTTTACGGACACAATCTGCGCTCCGGTAAAATGTTTGCCGGACTTAATGACTTTGCCGACGTGGAGTTTTTTGAAGGGCACAGATATATGTATGTTTATCTGCCGGACAGGGAACTGGTGTATGAGATTTTTGCCGCGTATCCTCATTCACGCGAGCACCTGCTTATTAACCATGACTTCGATAATGAAGAGGAGTATGAAGCATTCTTTGCTGACGCGCTCAGCAGCATGAGCCTTCAGGCAAACTTCAGCGAAGGAGTAGTTCCCGACTATGACAAGGACAAGGTCCTGACTCTTTCTACCTGCTTCCGCAGAAATAATCAGCAGCGTTATCTGGTTCAGGGTATACTCGTAAAGGAAATCCCTGCGGAATAAAACCCAGAAATATGACCGAAAACTCATAAGTCGTCAGATTAAAAAACCTGCTTTTTAGTAATTTAAACTAAAATTAACGAATTTGTTAATAATTTGTCTGAATTTTGTTGACAAATACTTTACCACATGCTACGTTATATACATATTATGAGATTTTATATAGGCGTGCGGTACAAAAGCTTTGCACGATACAGATGTGTGAAGAAAATCAAAAAGTTTTTCGAGCTCAAAGGACCGCTTTTAAGCGGTCCTTTTTGATAAATAGGGATTAAAAATATAGGAGGTATTACTGTGAGAAAGAGAAAAAAAGTTTTAGCTCTGGTTCTGGCGCTGGTGCTGGTGCTGGTGATCAGCATCCTGCCCTTCGGCGCAGCTGCAGAGCAGTATCCGGTCGATATGCGCAACAGCAAGGTTAAGCTGAGCTATACTGCAATTTCCGAAAAACTTTTTGCAGCGGCATTCGGCGGCAGCTACTACAGCAAGAGCCTGTTCCCCACCATGAACTCGCTGCGCACAATCGGCAATAACATTTATCTTATTGACTATCAGTACGATTATAACATCGACGACCTTATGGCAAAGGGCGTGTCATCCGCGGCAGATCTGCTCAACTATGCTTCAAAGCATATACTCAAGGGCGCATATAAGTTCAAGATGGGTCAGTGGGGGCTCGGCTGCTCCGCATTCGCAGCCAAGGACACTAACGGCAACAACATTATGGGCCGTAACTTCGACTACATGGATGCACCCTGCTATGTCGTATGGACTCATCCCAAAGACGCTTATGCTTCCATCTCAATGGTCGACGGCACATTCCTGCTGACTACCGACCATCTGAGCCCGACCTCACTCATGGGTCGCATGCAGACTCTGCTTGCTCCTTATCTCTGCCTTGACGGCATGAACGAAAAAGGTCTTGCAATTTCTGTCCTTCAGATACACGCAGACGGCACAAACCAGAACAACGGCAAGACCGATATGTTCACCACTGCAGCAATCCGCTGCTGCCTCGATAAGTGCAAGAACGTTGACGAAGCAATTGCAATGTTCCGTTCCTTTGATATTCACGACACTATTGCACTCGGCAACTCCCTCGGCTGCTGCTTCCACTACATGATCACCGATGCAAGCGGCGATGCTGCAGTTGTTGAATACGTCAATAACGAGATGCGCATAACCCGCGGCGACAATCTTTATGTAACAAACTACTTCCGTGCTGAAGACGGCGGTGTAGGCATGGCTTCCTATGACCCCGAAGGCATGGAGCGTGCAGATTATATCAAGGCAGTTCTCGAGGAGAACAACGGCGTTCTGAGCTTCGATCAGGCTTTCGATACTCTCAGCTATGTCCACCTCAACTACCGCCACGCTAACGGCCTTTATGACATCACCACTCTGTGGAGCAGCCTTTACAACAACGACCAGCTGACCATGGCTATGGCGGCACGTATGGATTATGACAATATCTATACCTTCAGTGTAACCAACCCCATGATGGTTTACGCACACGATTCAGTTGCAGTAAGCACTCCCAAGGCAGGTAACGGATTCCATTAATCAGCAACAATGATTTAAGTGCACCGAATTAATTTTCGGTGCACTTGTTGTTTTTGGCGGAAATCTTGATTGACTTTTTAAGCATAAGCTGATACAATGACTCACACATCCTATGAGGGAGTAGCAAGCGTTTATAACGTAGCAAGTCAACATCCTGACCGTTTTTCGGTCTGGCTTGTTTTAAATTGCGAGACTCATGTATAACTGTAACAAGCTATACACTGGGTCTTTGTTTTTTTGATTAAGACTCAGGTATGGCAAGGCCGTACTTGAGCTTTTTATTTGTTTAAGGCTTGGGTAATCATGGGATTCTCAGGAGGTAGATTTAATGGAAATGCTTATCACCGTAGCGCTGTTTATTGTCGGCGTAATATTCGTCGTCAAGGGCGGTGACTTTTTTGTGGATGCATCCTCGTGGATTGCGGAAGTCAGCGGAATACCGAAGCTTATCATCGGTGCAACAATTGTCAGCGTTGCGACCACCTTGCCCGAAATGCTGGTTTCAGTAATGGCGGCAAGTCAGGGAAAGGTGGATATGTCCATCGGAAACGCAGTCGGCAGTGTCACTGCAAACATCGGTCTGATCATGGCGATTTCCCTTATATTTATGCCGGGAGTGATTAAACGCAAGGATTATCTCCTGAAATCTGTTCTGATGATCATTTCTTCGGCAATCATCGTTGCCTGCGGCCTTACGGGAAAGGTCAGCGTTCCTTTCTGCGTCGTTCTGCTGATTATTTTCGTAGTTTTTATCTATGAGAACATTTCCTCGGCAAGGAAAACCATGTCAGAGGACAATGAGGAAAAGGATCAGTCCCTCAGAGAAAAGAAAACGGTTATTACCAATATCGTAAAGTTTGTTGTCGGCACAATCGGCATCGTATGGGGCGCGGATCTGCTGGTTGACAACGGAAGCGAGCTGGCACGCATTTTCGGAGTTTCAGAGAGAATCATTGGCGTAACCCTCGTTGCTGTTGGCACATCACTTCCCGAGCTCATTACAACAATTACCGCAATTGTGAAAAAGCAGTCTGCGCTTTCCGTAGGTAATATTCTCGGCGCGAACATAATGGATCTTACCCTCATAATGCCCCTCAGCGCACTTATCTCCGGTCAGGCGCTTCCCGTTTCGCAGACTGCGGCGATGCTCGACCTTCCCGCAAGCCTTGCAGTCGGATTAATTGCCGTTGTTCCCGCGATGATAAAATCAAAATTCAGCCGCACTCAGGGCTTTGTTCTGCTCGGAGTATACATTGTTTATATTATCCTGACCTGCTTTGTAGTGTGATTTAAATGTGA
>JAZLGD010000195.1:0-7409 GCA_045616105.1 Oscillospiraceae bacterium
GGGCTCGCCCTCCATGATGGAGCAGTCCATGAATGCGCCTGGGTCGCCCTCGTCGCCGTTACATACGACGTACTTTACGGGAGCTTCCTTGTGTGCTGCAACCTGAGCCCACTTCTTGCCGGCAGGGAAGCCTGCACCGCCGCGGCCGCGGAGACCGGAATCGGAAACGACTTCGATGATTTCATCGGGAGTCATGTCAAACAGAGCCTTCTCAAGTGCAGCGTAACCGCCGACAGCAACATATTCCTCAACGCTCTCTGCGTTGATATGACCGCAGTGCTCAAGAGCAATACGGGTCTGCTGCTTGTAGAAGGGGATATCAGCCTGCTTGTTATAGCTTACGCCGTCCTGATGATATACGAGACGGTCGATAACATTACCGTTGAGGATGGTTTCGTCAACGATCTCTTCGCAGTCTTCAACCTTAACCTTGATGTAAAGCAGTCCTTCGGGCTCGATGCGAACCAGAGGACCCTTTTCACAGAAGCCGTGGCAGCCGCTCTTCTTCAGACCGACAACCTCGTGCTCATCGCCGTCAATGTGCTCCTGAAGAACAACGTCGACCTGAATGCCGCGCTCTTCCATGAGCTCTTTGAGGCGTGCATATACGTCCAGAGAACCGCCTGCAACGCAGCCGGAACCGGCACAAACAAGAATCTGCTTCTTCTGTGCGGCCAGCTTCTTGGCCCATTCATTGCGCAGAGCAGTTAATTCTTCACGGGAACCGATTTTCATACTCCTTCAGCCTCCTTCAATTCAGAAATGAGTTGGCGAACCTTATCCGGAGTCATCTGAGCGTGTACAACGTCATTGACAGTGCAGACAGGTGCGAGACCGCAAGCGCCGAGGCAAGAAACTCTTTCGATGGTGAACAGGCCGTCAGCGGACATGTGATCCTCGGGCTTCAGGCCGGTTGCTTCAAAGAGAGCCTCCTGAACGTCATCGGATTTGCGGACATGGCATGCGGTGCCGTTGCAGCACTTGATTATGTACTTACCCTTTTCGTTAAGGGAGAAGTTTTCATAGAATGTTGCAACACCAAAGAGGGAAGCTTCGCTTGTGCCGAGCTTCTCAGCAATGTATGCAAGAGCGTCTTTGGGAAGGAACTTATATTCTTTCTGTACGTCCTGCAATATTGCAATGGTCATGGTCTTGCTGCATTCGTGCTTTTCGAGTACTGAGTCGATGAACTTGTAATCTACGTTTACCAATCAAATCATCCTTTCTTTCCTTTTTATAGCGAAACGCTCATTAGCACTTAAACTATGTAAAAATTAAAGCACTTTAAAATCAAAAAGTAAAGCAAAGTTATTTTTTTGTTAATTTAAACAGATTTGCAAAAATGCCGTAAAAGCGAAATAATTATCAATCATCCGGCAAAAAACGCAACATTTTTCATCAATATGCGTACAAAACACCATGTTTTCTAAAAAATTTTACCATCATGACAATAATTTATCCAATATTGATATGTACTTAACACTTTGGCGAATATTGTCAAAAATCAAATTATTTATAAATACTTGACTTTATATAGATTTATCGTAAAATTAACCTACAAAATGTCTCAATTGAGACAAAAGTGAGAGGGAAAATGAAGCTTTCAAATAATGACAAAGAGACGATAATGCGCACCGTTCTTTTCCATGGTATAGCGGAATCTGTACTCGAAAAAATGGTTTCGGGCTCCGAATGTGAGATCGTGAATTATGAGAAAGACCGGCTTATATACAGCAGGAACAGTTTTCGCCGCTGCCTTGGGATAATACTGGATGGTACTGTGCGTGTACTTAAGGAAAACGCGGACGGGCATTATATAATCATTAATACGCTGGGTGCAGGTTCAATATTCGGTGCCGCCGCGCTGTATAACGATGAAAAGGAATACGCAACTGAGCTGAGAGTGGTTGAACCCTGCAGAATTATATTTTTTACTCAGCGCCTGATAAGCCGCGGCATCGAGCGAGACCATCGCCTTGCGGAAAACTATATCCGCTATCTGTCCGAGCGCATTCTGTTTTTAAACAGAAAGATCGGTTTCCTTACTGCCGGAACAGCAGAACAGCGTCTTGCAAGCTTCTTCGCGGATAATCTCAGCGAGAGCAATTTCACAGAGCTCCCGCTCAGCATGATTCAGCTTGCATCGGAATTGAATATATCAAGAGCGTCCCTCTATCGTGCCGTTGATTCGCTTGTTGAGGGTGGAGCGGTGCAGAAGGAAGGCAAGAAATACCGCGTTGTCGATAAAAGAAAGCTTAAAAGCTTTATGATGTAAAAAAACTCCCCGAAAGGGGAGTTTTCGTTTATTTTATAGCCTTTTTTATCGGTTTCATAAGCGCGGGAAGTACAGCGGTAAATACAAGCGCTTTTGCGACGCTTATTACTATGCGAAGGATGAATGTTCCGAAGATGTATGCGAATGAGTAATAGCCGTAAATCTTGCTGTCAATATACATCACGCATGTGTTGAGAAGCGTAACCATAAGCTCGGAAGCAACGATAATAAAGCAAAGCTTTTTCTGGCTGAGCTCAAAATCGTTCTTTTTTGCATACGCACCTACAAGCAGGCCACACAGTGCATAAGGAAGTATCCACAGAACTGTTGTAACGGAAACACCGTATCGCAACAACTGATAGACAAGCGCGCCTATACCGCCTATTGCAAAGCCGTCAACAGGACCGAATAAAAGCGCACCGATAATAATCGGAAGACTCTCGAAGGTAATTTTGAGGTTACCGAAGTCGAGTGATATCATCCCCAGCACCGCACACATTGCGGCAAGGATGGCATCGGTGGTCAGTTTTTTAGTTTTCAAAGTTTTCTCCTTTCGTGACAGTTGCCACGAAAGGCGTTGGCCTTGAAGTGGCAGCGGATGCGGAAACAGCACCGCGCATAAAATGCTTCGTCCGCGAACAACTTCCCATCTCGCGGCACTTAACGCGCTGAATCCTACTCTGTCGTTAAAATTTTTATTATAAAGCCGTCTTTTCGGCAGCTTCAACAAGGTGGTTGGCTAAAACTGTTGTGGTAACGCGGCCCACACCGCCGGGTACGGGAGTGATTGCCTTTACGGCAGGCTCAACAGCATTATAATTGACATCGCCGCACATTTTGCCGTCGGCGTTGCGGTTTATTCCGACATCAATAATGGTCTGCTTGCCGCTTACAAAGCTATCGTCCAAAAATCCGGCTCTGCCGATTGCGCAGATGATAATATCAGCCTGCAAGCAAAGCTCCCTTAGGTTTTCTGTTTTTGAATGGCACATTATAACCGTTGCGTTTTCGGATTGAAGCATCATGGAAACAGGCTTACCTATAACAAGGCTTCGCCCTATAATCACGCATAGCTTTCCGCAGAGTTCAACTCCGTAGTGCTTGAGAATTTCGATGCAGGCCTCGGCGGTGCAGGGAGGATAGCCTTCGGCGCTTTCGGTGAACACAGCACTGAGAGAGCGGGTAGTTATGCAGTCAACATCCTTTTCCTGTGAAAGAGTTTCGCAAACCTTCCGTTCGTCAATTCCATCTGGGAGTGGGCGCAGGATAAGGCAGCCGTGAATGCTTTTATCTGAGTTAATATTCTCAACTGTTGAAATAAGCTCTTCCTGCGAACAGGTTTCGGGAAGAACGATGCTGTTTATGTTTATTCCGACCGCTTCGCACTTTTTCTTTGCTCCGCGCTCATAGGACAGATCACTCTCATTTTCGCCAAGCCTTATTATTGCAAGGGTCGGGTTAATACCCTTTTGCCTGAGGGCATCTGTTTTCTGCTTCAGCTTTTCTGAAAGCGCATCTGAAACAGCTGCGCCGTATAGTATCTCAGCCATTGTCGGCACATCCTCTGAGTGTGTTTTTTATATTGTCTGAAATTTTCTGCGCTCGGGGGAGATATTCGCTAAGCATGGCGTCAGCCTCCGCGTTAAGGGGACAGGCATCTTCATTGCTAAGACTTTTGGTGTTCACGAAAACATTGAAGCTTGCGCTTTCGAGTGCAGCTCTGCATATAGAAGCACCGCAGGCAATATCCGAAAGCAGAAGCTTGCTGCAAAGTGCCATGGTATTCTCCAAAAGCTCAATGACCTTGCAGCAGCAACGCATAATTGCCATAGGCGAGGTGCATGCCTGAATAGTTGCGCTGCGCATGGTTTCGGCATAATCCGGGTCTGTCTTGGGCTTGGCATATGCCTTGGATAAGGGGGCAAAGTTTTTCGCGTCCTCGTCAATAAGGCTGAGAAGTTCCGAACGCAAGGCAGCCGCTTCTTTGTTCAAGTCATATAGTGCAGGCCTTTTTTCGTTTGCACTTATATTGCCAGCCATATTGCACAGGGCAATACCCAAAGCACCGGCCAGCGCCGACGCACCGCCGCCGCCGGGCACGGCAGCGCCTGATGCAAGCTCAGCCGTGAAATCAACTATTGAGTTGTCAATCATTCTGCCCATTTTATCACCGCTCATATAATATAATACTTTTAATTTTTGTACAATCGGTAAATTGACTAAAATTGAACTCCGCACTATGAGGCACTTAATTTACTTAATCCAATACCTCAAGACAGCTTGTAGAATGCCATATCAAAATGGTCGCTGTGTGAATCTAAATCATAACATCCGAAGAAATTGTTGCGGCACTCAAGATATTGCCTGTTAGCAGTGCAGATGATTTGACTGCCGTTTATGATCCAGCAAGCGTTTGAAGATTTGGTTTCTGTGAAGCACAGCTTGCTTCCGTCTTCGGTTATAAGGCAACTGAGATAAGTTCCGTCAGGGTTTTTAAAATATATACCGTTATCTGCTTTTTCAACAGTAAGTATGACTGTACCTTGCTCAACGCTGATATTGTTGTCAATTTCAGATACCGGAACAGCACTGAGACATAATCCTTCTTCGGAAGTGCCGAGAGATAGCATACTTGCGGGATTAGTGATTATGATGTTGTCGCCGTCGCTCAGTTCAGTGACCTTTATTGCTGTAAGCGCAGATTTGCCGCATATTTCGCAAACACCGTCAACATAGCTGTGTGCAGCAAGGGGAATTTCAATGCTGAGCTTATTTCCGCAGACTGAACAGGTTTTGTCCTTAATTCCCGTTTCGGTGCATGTAGCGTTTTTTGTAATCTGTTCAATGTAGCTGTGCTCAGTTACTGGGATTGTGTCAATGATTATTCTGTCTCCGCAGTTGGAGCATACCTTTACATATGTACCTGCTTCGGTGCAGCTTGCGGCCTTACCTATCTGCTTTGTACCGTAGCTGTGACCGAGAGCGGGAATTTTGCCGCTGATTTTTTTGCCGCAGCTTGCGCAGATCTGATTATATTTCCCGTCTGACGTGCAAGTAGGTTTTATCACGATTTCTTTTACACCGTATTTGTGTGAGGCTGCGGGAATGCGAACATACTTATCCGCGCCGCATGTTGAGCAGGTGTAGTATTTACCGCCGTCGGATGTGCAGGTTGCACTTATGCTTTTTGTGAGCTTATAGCTGTGGGAAGTGCACCTTCCGTCCATCCACCGTTGGAGCATGGATGCAAAATGCGCCCTCGTAGCTGTGTTTTTAGGCCTGACTTCACCGTTTGAGTAACCGTTTAATACTCCGTGAGCTACTGCCCATGAAATCGCATTTTTGCTTTCAATGGACAAAGAGGAAACATCCGTAAAGCTCGAAACGCTCCCGCTTACCTTGGTATCGTCGCCGATAAAGCCTGCAAAGCGGTATATAAACAGAGTAATCTGCTCTCTTGTTACCGTGTTATTAGGCGCAAATGAGGTTTTCGTAAATCCCTTTGCGATATTATTTTTATATGCCCATTTGAGCGCGTCGTAATACCAGACGCCATGCGGCGTATCAGTAAAGGGCAGGGAACCTGTTGTGCTTACATCAAAACCCAGATCAGCGGCAATTCTGTATAGAACAGTAACAATCATGGCCCTTGTCATACTGCTGTCGGGCTCAAATCTCGTGGCTGTTTTGCCCTGCATGTATCCGCGGCTTATAACATAGTCCATGCCTTCGTGACACCAGATAGACGGATACAGGTCTTTAAACTTCGCCATAGGGCAGGTGTTTATAACTTCAGTCTTGGTATTGCTGACGGTTTTTCCGTTTTGAGTGTAGGTATAGACAGTAGTACCGGGCTTTGCGTGAGTTCCGTGTGTGCTTTCGATTATATCGTATGTTGCCGCAAAAGCGGGCATTGTAAGAGAAAAGGCCAATATAAGTGCCAATAATAAAGATAATTTTTTCATGTCAATCTCCCATAAACCTTTATGTTGATTTTAAAGGATTTTGACTTTGAAAACTACATTTTTATGTAAACCAACTCCGAAATCGTCAAGAAAATATGCGTTTTATTCGACTGCTATATGAGTTGACCGCATATTTTGACGCAATTGACAAAGCTTAAAGTGTTGTGTTATTATACAAAACGCATGCGGGTATGATGGAATTGGCAGACATGCAAGATTTAGGTTCTTGTGCGAGAGCGTGCAGGTTCGACCCCTGTTACCCGCACCAGATAATAAAGCAGTCACAAATGTGGCTGCTTTATTATTCAGCATTTTAATTTACAAAAGGTAGAGATATGAAAAATAATAAATATACGTTTGCGGTTGTTGCGGCGGGAATGCTCTGGGGCTTCATGGGATTTTTCCGCAGGACGCTTGACAGCATGGGCGTTTCCGCAATCGGTTGTATTGCCGTAAGATGTATTTTCGCGGCGCTGATTTTTGCCGTGACGATTCTACTCACAGACAGAAACGCATTTAAAATTAAGCTGAAAGATTTCTGGTGTTTTATCGGAACAGGCGTAATATCGCTGCTTGTTTTCGGCCTGTGCTACTTTAAGGCGATGGACCATATGAGCCTTTCTGCGGCGGCAATTCTGCTTTATACTGCTCCGTGCTTTGTGATTCTGATGTCCGTTCCGCTGTTCAAGGAAAAGCTTACAAAGCGCAAGCTGCTTGCAATGATAATAGCCTTTGCAGGCTGCTGTCTTGTTTCGGGTCTCGGAGCAGGGGAGCAGCACATAACCGGAATCGGCCTTGCTCTCGGCCTCGGGGCGGGCTTCTGTTATGCGCTTTACAGCATATTCAGCCGCTTTGCCCTCAATCGCGGCTACTCGAGCTTTACAATTAACTTTTATTCCTGTCTGCTTGCGGGTATAGGCTCTCTGTTCCTCGGCGGAGGAGATTTTATCCCGGTAGTATCCGCAAATGCAGGTAACTTCCTTTTTTCCCTTGCTACCGGTGTAGTAACCTGCTATCTTCCTTATATGCTTTATACCTACGGGCTTGTGGGTCTGGAAAACGGCAAAGCGTCCATCATGGCATCCATTGAGCCGGTTGTTGCAACGATAGTAGGGTTGATATTCTATAATGAAAAGCTGACCGTGCTTTCGGCCTTGGGAATAATCCTT